>NZ_JAKKSJ010000114.1:0-596 GCF_025653365.1 Shewanella sp. SW32
CTCATTAACATCAAGCTCACCCATCGCCTCTTTAGTAGATATATAAGCGCTATAGGCTTGGCTTACGGCAGTATCAACAAATTGCTCAGTAATTTCATCTTCTGCTAAGGCACCCGCATCGACAGCTATATCAGATAATTCAATCAATATTTCAGTAGCCAAAACCAGCTTAATATCGTCGCTAAACTCCATTTGCTTGGATACCGCAATAAGCACAGCGGCCACAGCGCTACCAATGCCTTTGGCAATCTCTTCGGAGTCCTTAATCATGGCAGCAATTTGATCGCCAGTTTGCCCTTCGCCGTGGATAATCACTTGGGCGACTTTCATTGCTTCAGCAAGCTGGGTTTCTTCCTCTGGTGTTAAGTTTTCTTCATCGTTTGCATTGGCTGCAGCTGCACCCATTTGGTTGATACCGTTTACTTTAGCCATCAGTTAGCCCACCGTTTTAGTTAAGTCGTCTAGCGTAGTGGGTTGCCACGGTTGGTATTCCCCTGCTTTTGGAATACTAGCCATAGGAGACAAGTTAACCTTACCCATAAGCCCGCCGATATTTAAATCGGTTTTATTCCCATCACCATCAACTCCCCAGTAAG
>NZ_JAKKSJ010000115.1:0-596 GCF_025653365.1 Shewanella sp. SW32
CTCTTACTGGGGAGTTGATGGTGATGGGAATAAAACCGATTTAAATATCGGCGGGCTTATGGGTAAGGTTAACTTGTCTCCTATGGCTAGTATTCCAAAAGCAGGGGAATACCAACCGTGGCAACCCACTACGCTAGACGACTTAACTAAAACGGTGGGCTAACTGATGGCTAAAGTAAACGGTATCAACCAAATGGGTGCAGCTGCAGCCAATGCAAACGATGAAGAAAACTTAACACCAGAGGAAGAAAAACAATTAACAGATGCCATGAAGGTGGTGAAGGTCATTATCCACGGCGAAGGGCAAACTGGCGATCAAATTGCTGCCATGATTAAGGACTCCGAAGATATTGCCAAAGGCATTGGTAGCGCTGTGGCCGCTGTGCTTATTGCGGTATCCAAGCAAATGGAGTTTAGCGACGATATTAAGCTGGTTTTGGCTACTGAAATATTGATTGAATTATCTGATATAGCTGTCGATGCGGGTGCCTTAGCAGAAGATGAAATTACTGAGCAATTTGTTGATACTGCCGTAAGCCAAGCCTATAGCGCTTATATATCTACTAAAGAGGCGATGGGTGAGCTTGATGTTAATG
>NZ_JAKKSJ010000116.1:0-591 GCF_025653365.1 Shewanella sp. SW32
TGTAGTGGTCAAGTAAAATTGGCCACGATTTTAGAGTCATTCCAATATAAACGTTCTGACTCATTTGGCGTTAACCCACCATTATATTGATGGGGTCTGGTCTCACTGTAATATCCAGTGATGTAATTTGTGATCTCTTTATCTGCTTCTGTAAAATTCCCATAACCATTGGCGGGTATCCACTCAGATTTCAAACTTCTAAAGAAACGCTCCATTGGTGCGTTATCCCAACAATTCCCGCGACGACTCATACTTTGCTCAATCTGAAGACGCCATATTAATTGTCTGAATTTCAAGCTCGTGTAATGCGAACCTTGATCGCTGTGATATATCACATTCTCAGGCTTACCCCTTAACTCAAATGCCATTTTCAAAGCTTTACAGGTCAGCTCACTATCTGGTGATAATGACAAAGCCCATCCAACAGGTTTGCGGGAAAATAAGTCTAAAACAACGGCTAGATAGGCCCAGCGATTACCGACCCAAACATACGTCACGTCGCCACACCACACTTGATCTGGTTGAGTTACTGCAAACTGTCGATTTAGCGTATTGGGGATTGCAACATGCTCTTGTGTCGCTTTCCTATAA
>NZ_JAKKSJ010000117.1:0-566 GCF_025653365.1 Shewanella sp. SW32
AAAGGGATTGCACGATAGATTGTCCTGTATGAGCTGCAAGTTGAGCCGCCAACTGTACAAGCCGTTTGGTCCTTCGTACATCCCCTAATTGTGCGCGCTGAAAAATGCTTTGTGCCCAGAGTGATGGTTCACTTAAAAACATGGTATGTGGTATCTGAAACAAAAGGTCAGGATCAGATCAGGGTAATTGAAAATGGTTCAAAAAAATCCCTCGGGGCAAACCGAGGGATTTGTGTAGAAGAGACAGGCCATAGAGTAGGGATTTTTTATGTCTGTCGTTTTTATTAAAACTAAGACAATAAAAAGCCCCGCAAATACGCTGTCTCTTGATCACATCTTTTGCTCAAGAGACAAGGCTAGCTGGTAACCTTCAAGGATGGTTTGCAGTTTAAACCATCCTTGCCATAACCTTTCCCAGCCCACAATTCCGCTTCGTTTGCTGTCATTCCAGCCCGCGAGTTTTCCTAATCTTAGATAAGCCCAATGCACACTGGGGACTTGTTCGGGCGGTTGGCTTTTTTCCGTCTTTAGCCATAACAACTTCCAGGCCAATGGGCTTAACAGGC
>NZ_JAKKSJ010000118.1:0-532 GCF_025653365.1 Shewanella sp. SW32
TGCAGCTCATACAGGACAATCTATCGTGCAATCTCTTTCATCCAGTGCAGACATTGAAGCCGCTTATCGCTTTGTCCGTAACGAGCATATCAGTCCGGCAGCGATTGCTGAGGCAGGTTTTGCTGCCACAGTGCAAGCCTGCGAACCATTTGACTGCCTACTGGCGCTGGAAGACACCACGTCGTTGGAGTTCACCCACCCAAGTGTCGTGGAAGAACTTGGACATACCACGTCCCACAAACATTCCAGCGGGCTGGAAGCGCACACGGTTTTATTGTTTGCACCCAAGGCGCAGCAGGTCGTTGGACTGATTGAGCAGCATCGCTGGGCACGCGACCGCGAAGCCTATGGCCAGAAAAAACAACGTGCCAAACGTGATTATGAACAGAAAGAAAGTTACAAATGGCAACGGGCTTCAGCAGCGATGGCGACTCGCTTGGGACCACAGATGCAGAAGGTGATTTCGGTTTGTGACCGTGAAGCCGATATCATCGAATACCTGCGCTTTAAAACCGACACACAACAACGGTTT
>NZ_JAKKSJ010000119.1:0-518 GCF_025653365.1 Shewanella sp. SW32
GGCGCTCTCCCAGCTGAGCTATAGCCCCATTTACATGCAGTGCGAGTAAGTAAGATGTTCCAAACCTCTAAAAGGATTGGTTTGCCAATCATTTCTTATCAAGGCGGACAGTGGCGACGTTTAGTTCACTAAACGAGTCACTTTCCAACGCTGAGAAGGAAGGATTGGTGGGTCAGAGTGGACTTGAACCACCGACCTCACCCTTATCAGGGGTGCGCTCTAACCAGCTGAGCTACAGACCCATCTTTTACTCTTTCTTCTATCAAGCAAATCTGTGTGAACACTCAAAAGGTACACGGATGTACCGAATGTCGAAAATGCAGGAGCATTTTTCGACCAAACATTAAGTTAGTCGTATAGGTAAGGAGGTGATCCAGCCCCAGGTTCCCCTAGGGCTACCTTGTTACGACTTCACCCCAGTCATGAACCACAAAGTGGTGAGCGCCCCCCCGAAGGTTAAGCTACCCACTTCTTTTGCAGCCCACTCCCATGGTGTGACGGGCGGTGTGTACAAGGCC
>NZ_JAKKSJ010000013.1:0-131100 GCF_025653365.1 Shewanella sp. SW32
AAAACCAGTTGCACTGGGTGCTGGATGTGAGTTTAGGTGAGGATGCGTGCCAGATATACCGTGGTAATGCAGCGACTAATCTTGCCACGATGCGACACTTTGGTTTGAATATGTTACGCGCTGAGAAGCGAAAAATGAGTATCAGAAGAAAGCAGCGTCAGGCATTGATGAATGAGGCTTATTTGGATGCGGTGCTTGAAGCCGGCATGAGTGTGGTTATTAAATGACCACTCGTAATCTCACCCTGGCTCCTTTGGCTCGCCCGCTAATTGATAGGCTTCTTCACTAAACTCCTTTGAATGAGCCTTATCGCCAGTAATAAACAACATGGGCCGTGGTGAGATGGTTTCAATATCGTTAAACGGGTAGAAGTTCATAAATTTTATGTTACTGGTCAGTGTTGGGTGAGTTGTTAACTGTGGTGAGGAGCTTGCTGGCGTATATTCGCCCCGAGGCGTACGATAAAAATCGTAAAACTCGCGCTGGATTGGATGGGTATCTTTATCTAACTGATGCACTGTTCCGCTAGTATATTGAATTTCACCGCCACTAAACTCAACGTCACGCTGTTTCGCAGCAGCTGCAATAAGCTTTTTACGTTGTTCAACGGTTTGAGAGTGGTTTAGGGCATGACGGTTTACAGCCCCCATGTTGTACATACTCACTGTCGCAATAGCTTTCATGCGCGGGTCAATCTTGGCCGCACTAATCACAAAACTGCCACTACCACAGATACCCAGCACGCCGATGCGAGCACCATCGACCAAGGTTTGAGTGCCCAGATAATCGACCGCAGCACTAAAATCCTCGGAGTAGATATCGGGCGAAACCGCATTACGGGGTTGACCTTCGCTTTCGCCCCAAAATGACAAGTCTAGAGATAGGGTAATAAACCCTTGTTCTGCCATTTTTGTGGCATATAAATTAGCACTTTGCTCTTTTACCGCGCCCATTGGATGACCGACAACAATAGCTGGATGAGTCAGTTTTTTATCGAGGTTTTTGGGGATAAACAGATTGCCCACAACAGCCATGTTATATTGATTTTTAAATGTAACCCGTTGCATAGCCACGCTATTGCTTTGGTAGAAATTATCAGCTCCGTTAGACATATCCTGCGCTAATGTAGGAAGACTTAACGTTGATAACAGGCCTAGTATTATTATTGCCTTAGTGATTTTATTTAATTTTTTCATATACATTACAGATTTCCTATTCTCAATAATCGCCATTTGTAGCTCGCTCAATTCGCACTTTGATATCACTATCGCCCATAAGGACTTCAACTCCCCCGTCAATCTGACCAATGCGGATCAGTCCTCGCGAATAACCAAAGTCATGATAGAAAAAGGCAAGGTTTCCCCAAGGCGCAAAATACGCAATGTCGCCCACTTTTGGGGCATAACCTTCTGGCGCTTCTTTATGGGAAAGCTTTGCGGGTAAATCAGAAATTTTCTCGGTGCCGTTGTAATCAGCAAGCTCGAGAGCCAAAGGCAGTAGCTTCACAAAATCCCGAGCCGCCTGCGTGTTTTCAAGCGTTGCGGTTAATACTGTGTCTTCGATGATGATGCGTATCTTTATTGCACTCTTTTTTGCACTGCGCATAGCCATAGACTCACTGTGTTGACTGAATGAAACTGAACTCGCAGCGGATGCGATTACAATGCTGGACATAAACAGGAATACAACCATAAACATCCGCACGATCAGAACGCTTAACCATCGAATACCCATAATTCACACTCAGGTTCAGCTAGCGCGTTAACGTCGCGTTGTCGATAACAAACCGATACTTCACATCACCCTTCAGCATGCGCTCATAGGCGGTGTTAATCTCATCGGCGCGGATCAGTTCTATATCCGCCACTATGTTATGCTCAGCACAAAAATCGAGCATCTCTTGGGTTTCACGGATCCCACCTATCATTGAGCCCGCAAGGCTGCGGCGTTTCATAATCAGATTAAACACATTGGGCGAAGGATGATTTGTTGCAGGCGCGCCAACTAAGGTCATAGTACCGTCGCGCTTTAATAGGCTTAAAAAAGCGTCCAGATCATGGGGAGCCGCAACGGTGTTCACAATCAAATCTAAACTCTGCAAATGCTTAGCCATTTCATCGACATTTTTGGAAACAACTACTTCGTCAGCGCCCAAGGCTTTGGCTGCATCACGTTTAGATTCTGAAGTGGTGAATGCCACAACATGAGCCCCCATTGCATTGGCGAGCTTAATCCCCATGTGGCCAAGGCCACCAATGCCGACAATACCGACTTTTTTACCCGGTCCTGCATGCCAATGACGAAGCGGTGAATAAGTTGTGATACCCGCACACAGAAGCGGTGCCACTGCCGCTAATTGCGCTTGTGGATGACTGATACGCAGCACATAACGTTCATCAACCACGATTTGTTCCGCGTAGCCACCGAGCGTATGTCCAGGCGCGTCATGAGTTGGGCCGTTATAAGTGCCCACCATGTGATCGCAGTAATTCTCTTGATCATCAATACACTCATGGCAGTGCTTACAGCTATCAACGATGCAACCCACGCCAACCAAGTCTCCCACGTTAAATTTGGAGACATGCCCGCCCACGGCGGTCACTCGGCCAACAATCTCGTGACCGGGGACACAGGGATATAAGGTCCCCGCCCATTCCGAACGTACCTGATGCACATCCGAGTGGCACACCCCGCAGTAGTCGATGCTGATCTGCACATCATCCTCGCCGGGTGGGCGTCGCGTAATAGTCATAGGTTCCAGCGGTAAATGACTGGCATTTGCACCAAAAGCATTAATCTTCATAGTAAAATTCCTTTATTATTGAGTGTGAAGCAGCAGTTTTGGTGTCGAACGCTTAGTCCAATATGCCAATAAAGCAGCCGCAGCTAACAAGGTTGCACTCAGCAAAAATGTGCTGTGGTAACCATTAAAATCAAATAGAACACCGCCTAAGGTTGAGCCCAGCCCGATAGCCAATTGGATAACCGCCACCATTAAGCCGCCAGCGACTTCAGAATCATCCGGCATAGTTCGCGCAAGCCAAGTCCACCATGCAACGGGCGCCGAAGTAGCAACGCCGCCCCACAATGCAAGCAGCGTCGTTACGGCAACACTGCTATCGCTAAACAGGATTAACGCTAAAGCAATTACCGCCATCACCAACGGAATAAAGATTAACGTGCGGTAGAGATTATTTTTCAAAAACACACTGACAAGCAGCGTCCCCATAAAACCCGCCACACCCATCACCAGCAAAATGAACGACAAGTTATTGCTCTCTACGTGGATAGCGGTTTCCAGAAACGGACGCACATAAGTAAACAGCGCAAACTGCCCCATAAAGAACAACACAATTGCCAACATCCCCAATCGAACCAAAGGCTTGTTTAATAGAGAAAACACAAACGCAATAAGCGCGACGGGCACCAAGCCGAAAAAGGCACCTCGCCAGCCAATATGCGCACCAAGGTAACTACCCAGCGGCGCAGCAATCACCATAGCCAGCGCGTTGCCACCATTGAATATCGCCAAGGCTTTAGGGATCTTCTCCGTTGGCACCAGACGGATCGCCGACGCGCCAGACAAAGACCAAAATCCACCAATCACGACACCAATCAAAGAGCGGCCCAGCATATAAATTAAGTAGTTAGGGGCATAAGCAATCACAATGCCCGATACCAGCATTAACGATATGAGCCCAAGTAGGAGTGACCTGCGATCCGTATCTTTAGCGATTGATGCGATACTCAAACTGGTTAACACGGCAAAAAAACCAGATATAGCAATGCCCTGCCCGACCAATCCTTCACTCACATTCAAATCCGCGGCAATCGGTGTCAGCAAACTAACAGGCATAAATTCCGAGGCGACCAAGACAAACACGCATAACGACATCGCCAGCACGCCACTCCAATTTGCCGTTTGTTGTTGACTCGCTTGCTGAATCGCACAGCATGGTTCTAACGTTTCGCATACCTGAGTGGTCATTACATACCTATCAATGGTTAAATTTAAATCTGATTGACTTTGTGGTAGCTATTGTTTCAAATGCACTGGAACCTTACTAGCTAATGAATGCTTATAGAGCTTATTAGCTCAGCTAATCAAAGTGGTATAGAAAACAGTATGATGAAACGGAATCTGAACGACCTTTTATGCTTCGTCACCGTCGCTCGCGAAGGCAGTTTTACCCGAGCCGCCGCCTTGCTCGGTGTCACCCAATCAGCACTGAGCCAAGCGATCAGTGGTTTAGAGACCCGACTTGAAATCAGGCTGTTAACGCGCACCACCCGCAGCGTATCGACGACAGTGGCTGGCGAACGCCTGTTACATGCAATAGGTAATCGATTTGATGAAATTGAATCCGAGCTGGATGCACTAACGGCCATGCGTGATAAACCTGCCGGAACAGTCAGGATTACCTGCGGTGATTTCGTGCTGCGAACCTTACTCATCCCAAAACTGTCGCCGTTACTCCACAATTATCCCGATATTAAAATAGAATTCGATGTGAATTATGGCTTTAGGGACATAGTTGCAGATCGTTTCGATGCCGGCATCCGCTTAGGCGATACCATAGATAAAGACATGATCGCGATCCCTATCGGCCCCCATCAAACAATGGCGGCCGTGGCGACTCCCGCTTATTTTGCACAGCACCCCATCCCCAAACACCCGCAGGATCTTATCGAGCATAATTGCATTAACATTCGCTTCCCGACCCACGGTGGTTTGTATGTATGGGAATTTGAAAAAAACGGCAAGCAATTGAATGTGCATGTGGACGGCCAACTTATCTTTAACGCATCGCACCACATAGTCGATGCAGCCTTGCAAAGCAATGGTATAGCTTACCTGCCTGAAGCAGAGTTTGAACCCCATATCAAAGAAGGGCGTTTAGTCAAAGTACTAGAAGACTGGAGCCAGTCTTTTGCCGGCTATTATCTGTATTACCCCAGTCGCCGCCAACCCTCCCCCGCTTTTACACTAGTCGCCGAAGCACTGCGCATGTCGTGATAGTGCATTACAGTTTTGGTAATTTTATGGACGACTGATTTGGACTTGTCAGATAAAAGCCACTACATAGCATTATGCTGATATTCAATACAAAATGTGATTGTGCTCAACATCATCCAAACAGATGATAGAAATTATACGAGCTGTCTAGCACCGATTATTGTTCTAGAAACGACCCCAAGAACTTGATATGCGATGTCGCTGATACGCAAAGTTGCGAAAACATCGCGGAGTAAAAACGGTTTTTTAGCCTAAAACCAAGTTTGTGAATTCTAGAAATGGGTCACTTCAGAAAACAGAAAATAAAAGTACACTAAAACCTAATGGCGACATTTACCTGCAAGAACGGTAAAATGCCCCCATTGTCATTGGGGAGTAGTCATCCTTAGCCTCCCACTAAGGAGTCCACGTCAACAAAATTGAGGTCTAACACCTCATGGCGTGGTCAGCCTCTGCGAATGCGGAGAGCCAGGCGAGACCTTTGGCCGCAATACGCTTTCCCAGCCGGGCGAGCAGTGTTGTCGTGCCATTGGATTATTGCTCGCCCGGCCGGATTGCTCACATGATCCTTACTCTTACTCTGTTTTTCATCTCAGCAGGTACCATTTATTTGGCCTGCGAATACTTCGTCAACGGCATCGAATGGTTCGGCCGCCGTTTGAATCTTGGCGCGACAGCAGTGGGTTCAGTACTTGCTGCCTTCGGTACAGCACTACCTGAAACAGCGATGACCTTCATTGCCGTTGTCTTCGGCAAAACACCAGAGCAAAAAGACATTGGCGTCGGCGCAGCCATGGGCGGTCCGCTCGTTCTCGCTACCTTAGCCTATGCAGTAGTCGGCTTGGCACTGATTTACCACCATCGCCGCCTTCAACGGGAAACGTATCATGTACGTGCCGATCACGCCCGTATGAGTCACGACCAGCTCGCCTTTCTCGCAGTGTTTGTAGTGAAAGTGGCACTTGGCCTAATCGCCTTTGCCATCAAGCCGTGGCTGGGTGTCTTGTTTCTCGCCGCCTACGCAATCTATGTCTGGCGTGAAATTCAGGAGAGCGACACAGCGCCTGAAGAAGAGATTGAACCTCTAAAAATTCAACCTTCCATGACGGAGCCATCGTTAAAATGGGCGGCGCTGCAAGCCGTGTTGTCCCTGATAGTTATAGGCATTGCATCCCATATATTTGTAGGTCAACTTGAGGCCATTGGCACAGCGCTACAATGGTCACCACACTTGGTAGCATTGCTGCTGAGTCCGGTGGCGACGGAGCTGCCCGAGATGATGAACACACTCATATGGATACGGCAAGGAAAGGAACGCTTGGCATTGGCCAATATTTCTGGTGCCATGATGATTCAGGCAACGATTCCCAGTGCGTTGGGTATCTTCTTTACGCCATGGCTTTTTGATGGCCCACTGATGGCGGCAGGAGTCATTACTGCTTTGGCTATTATTTTTTTATGGCAGCTATTTCGACGAGGCGTTGTCGATGCGCGTGCATTGGTCGCAGTAAGCTCATTGTACGGCATATTTGCCTTGCTGATTGCGTTCTACTTCCCTCTCTAAGGAGCAAAGTGTCAGAGAACGCCGTGTGGTACGGCGTTCCTATTTGGCTAAATTTGCCCAACACGCCATGAGTGTAATGTTAAATTTTGTAAATGTTGCAAAAAATTGATTTAAATGAATTAAACTTTTCAGCGATCCTTGTGACCATCAGTAGTGATGATCAATGTATATATATCGTCACAAAAGCACTACGCACAGCGATATACCACCCGAACGATTTGGTTGCGCACTATGGTGGTGAGAAATTTATTTGTCTATTACCGGATACTCAGCATTTAGGCGCTATGAACATACCTCATCGTCAACGCAGTGCTCGCTTTACATTTACTCTAGTTTCCAAGCGGTCACCATTAACTGGCGTTGTGCGTATTCAATCTCATCGGCATTTGAAATGGCAAACGCTTATTGAATCCGCAGATAAGCAATCATACTTAGCTAAAAAGCATGGACGTAATCAAGTCAGCAGGGCCACCTTGCTACGGTAAACAGCATTATTGAGTGCCAATCGTAAATTTTGATTTTTGAAATTATCAAAGTTGAAATGTGAGATGAATCATGTAGTGTTTGGATAAATAGAATCATTGACTACAAGACCAAAATGCATCATGCATTTGACGATTTCTAACTGACAATTAGGCTTAGTGAAGTATCTTTTCAGAGCTGGCGCAGTCATTGAAAGCTCTGTAGTGGTTTAATTTCCCTACATTAATTAAAGAGAAACTATTTATGTTTGTGATCGATCAAATTATTCTCCTCGCCGCGATTTTGATTATTCTTGGTATTTTATCCAGTAAATTGTCTGCGAGATTGGGTTTACCCGTACTGGTGCTCTTTCTCATGGTGGGCATGTTAGCTGGTGAGGATGGCCCTGGAGGTATTGTTTTTGATAATGCACAAATTGCTCACGCGCTTGGGTCTTTAGCTTTAGCCATTATTTTGTTTGATGGTGGTTTGCAAACACCCATCGCGTCGATTAAGCAAGTGTGGAAGCCTGCTTCTGTGTTAGCGACTTTAGGCGTATTGGTGACTGCCATGATCACTGGTGCTGCAGCTGCTTATATTCTAGATGTTTCCTTACTTTACGGTTTACTGATTGGTGCCATTGTTGGTTCAACCGATGCCGCCGCTGTTTTCTCATTACTGCGTAATGCAGGTATTCATATCAACCCACGCCTTAAAGCCACATTAGAAATTGAAAGTGCGACTAACGATCCTATGGCAATTTTTTTAACAGTTGGCTTATTGGAGGTCATGGTCAAAGGGCTTGAACCAGGGACTGGATTATTGATGCTGTTTATCCAGCAAATGGGTATCGGCTCCGCAGTGGGTTTAGCGGCAGGCTGGTTATCAGTACGTATAATTAATCGTATCCATCTGACGACCTCTGGATTATATCCAGTGATGGTCGCGGCATTTGGTTTACTGTCCTTTGGCGTAGCAGCTAATCTTGGCGGCAGCGGCTTTTTAGCTATTTTTATCGCTGGTGTGGTGATAGGAAATAGTCGTTTTGTTTTTCAGCGCAGTACCTTTTTATTTCACGATGGTTTGGCATGGTTAGGTCAGATTGTTATGTTTGTTTTTTTAGGCTTGCTGATTAATCCTTTATCTTTGCTGGATGTCTGGCAGGAAGGACTGATGATTGCAATCGTCCTGACCTTAATCGCGCGACCCTTGTCGGTAATCCCTGTACTGAAGATTTTTGGCTTTAATGCACGTGAAATTACCCTAGTATCCTGGGTTGGGTTACGTGGTTCGGTGCCTATTATTCTGGCTATATATCCGCTGATTTATGGCCTGCCAGGTGCCAGTCTTATTTTTAGCGTAGTGTTTTTCGTCGTGTTAATTTCAGCGACAATACAGGGGTCAACATTACCCTGGGTTGCACGCGCTTTAGGACTTACGGAACCGCCTCCTGCGACACCTGCAGCGACACTGGAAATTACTGCTTTAGGCGATGTGGATGCTGACATTGTCGAGTATCAATTGGGCGATACCTCACGCGCTTCTGGTCGCCGTTTATCCCAAATGGCTTTACCTGACGGTACAGTAGTGGCGATGATAACCAGAGGAAACAATGTAATTCCACCTAGGGGATCAACCTTCCTGTATGCTGGCGATCATTTATTTATTGTGATGAAGCCCGATGTGCGTGAGTTTGTTGATCTGGTTTGCTCTGGTGTTGCAGAAGTCAATCATTATGAATTACCTACGAGTGAATTGAAGTTGAAAGGCTACACCAAAGTAGCAGATTTAAAGCACTCCTACGGTATTGAACTCTCTGCTAATGATAATTTGTCATTAGATGAAGTGCTACGTCAGAGCTTGACTGACGAGCCGACCTTAGGTGCAAGTAAAGATTTTGGTGAAGTAATATTGCATGTTCGTGAGATGGTGGGTTCGAGGATTGCGACAGTGGGTATCGTACCGAACTCAGCCAATGAAAACTGATACCAAAACAATCATTTGTAAAAGCCTAGTTTCATTGTGATCAATATAGAGATCACACCTAAGCTCAGTGCATCATTTAATCGCGAATGATTTCGCATAGGTATCTGTCCGAACCTTTGATAAAATCCGGTCAACGGGTTAGCAGTCTTGGTGGACAACCGGCTAACCCGCCAGCCCTCGTAAGAGGGCGTTCTTTCTAATTCATTCTATCTAGCAGTGCCATTTCGGCTTTTCTTAGCCAGAAGATGTAGGACTTTTTGCTGTCAAATCCCATTAAGGCCCACTGCTCTTTGCACAGGTAATGGGCGCGAATAGCACGTTTGCAGTTTATGGATAACTGCTCAACGAGGTGGTCATAATGCGCGACATGGGCAGGCACGTTGAGTTCATGCTTTAAGTTGCCACCGCCCAATGCTTCGCCTAAACGGTCGCAGGCGCTGCGGTTCGAAAACCCCTTGCCCAATTCTTGGTACACCCAATAACGGCCCCAGCGATACAGCCCTAACCGCAGTGCCTTAATGTTCATCATCTGCTCGGGTTCATCGCTAAAGCCCATTGGCCACCTCATTTATCTTCTCAATCGAAAGCTTAAACACATCAAGGCATATCGATGTCACATCGTCATAGGGCGCAGTAGTACGGCCATTTTCCCAACGTTGATAAGTGTTACGACTAATGCCGTAAATCTCAGCCACTTCGTCTTGGGTCATGCCCCGTAAACTGCGCCCTACTTTCAATACATCCGCGGCGCGATTAGCCATAAATCCTCCTGCGTGAAGTCCATAACTCACTCGTTTTATTTCTAATTATTATTGTCATCGTCATAACCCCCCCACTAACATTGGCTCGTCCGTCTCAGTGGTCGATTGGCGCATAATCTCGGGCGCCACATCATCAAGCCCCAGTGTGATTAAGTGTGTGTGGGAGGTAAATGCCTTAAACCGAATCGTTTCACTCCAATATTGCGCAGTGCGAATGCTCACCGGCCCTACATCGTAAGGGAACAAAACGCTCATACGACGGACATTGAAGCGGTGATCTGCATCGGCGAGGCGTTTTATTGCAACGCGGCGGGCCATTCACAAAAGCAAGCTGACATTGCGCAGCACAATGCTAAGGCCGAAGCCTTTAAACAGCGACTGTTATCACTGCGCCCTGCTCTCACCTTCACGGCGTTTAACGGTGCATATCATCCACAGGTATATTGCACTGCGATATTCACTTTTGAGGGCAATCAAATTGGCGGCTCAGTGTCCTATAACAAGGCTGGCGAGCTTGATTAGCGAATCAAACACTGATTTGCCTGCATGGCAAACATACCAAACTCTGCCCAGCACCAAGGAGAATCGGCATGAAGCAATCTGCAGTCATCAAAGACGCTTTACGCCAGTGGTACACCCTGCCCCGCAAACAAGCCGGCAGCTGCCAACAATTTTTAAAACGACTCGCCGAGGAATTGGCAAAGGAAGGTAAATGATGATTTCGGCCCAATCGACCGTGGATCAACAAATACAAGAGCCGCTCTTTCTTACCACTAAGGAAGTCATGACGCGCTACCGGATTAGCTCATCAGCCACGCTTTGGAAGTGGCGGAGAAACGACGCTATCCATAATGGCCGCCATTACTTAAAAGCGTCGCTCGATAAGTGGGATGAAAAACAGCAAGTCGCGGCTTGAATTGATTTATTAAGCCTTAAGATAAAGCCCCATTTTTGGGGCTTTATTTTTAGACCTTTATCGATGGACTGTTAGGCCATAAACTCATCGCCTTCGACATTACAGCCTTTACTACCACAGTTAGTGCCTACTGCTACAGCATCAGCGATGATAGCGGCGAGTCCTGTGCCGACCAGTACTATTTGGGCAATTAACAAGACACCATCGGTTGATATCCATGCGACCACTGTCGCGATGAATGATACCGCAGCAACTATGGCTCCAAACCAGCTTAGGCCATTGACGTTTCTAACAAAGCTATACATCGTCATTGATAACATAGCGTTTTAATGAGCTGAAAAACTGCATCTAGCAGCCCCTAAAAGAAGGCTGTAGCGATCAGTTCATCATTTTTAAGGTTAGTTCAAATGTGACTTTTAACAAAGGCTCACTTCGCTGGATGTTCAACAACAATCGCGTTAGTGGCAATAGTGAACTGATTGAATCATTCATGCGATATTTTGATGTTTTACCGTCCCATTCTATCGGGCTGCAGCCGAGACGTTATGTACTCTAAACCTGCTTGATAACCTGCGGTTTCTGTTGTGTCACCGTTTTTGGCTATTAAATAAGTGGCTTTAAACATCATCAGATTACAGATGGTAAGATAATAAAAATCATCGTCTTGCTTGAAAGCACAAAACTTTTTCCACGGTATGGTGATGGATTTACCGCAAGGGGGCACAAACGTTAGCATCGAGGCTGTGGCGGTCACTGTATGGCACCCTTCTAGGCTCGCAAGGCTCTGTAAGGTTGTATTTTCAATCGTTCGATCCAGAGTGGTTATCTTGCCTGCAAATTTGTTAGCTTGATTTTCGGCGATGTTTTTTAATACAAATTTCCACACAAGAAGGTAAGTGATAGCGCAAATTGCGATTGCGATATATGTCTCTGGGGTGTGAATTTCTACGAAAAAATAAAACATTAGTAACGGGGATAATAACGGGATCCATAGGAGTAATGCACGAATGATAAGGGCATATAACCACTTAGCTAAACGAGCATTCTTTGCAATGCGTGCTGAATTTATTCTTTCCGCGATTGTGATTAACTGTTCCCGCGTGATTAAAAATTTTAGTTCCATGACGTCCTTGCTTAACGTTAATCCGAACACTGTGCCAAGTACATGATTAATTGAGTTGAAATGACTAAACCATAAATAAAGCTAATATTGAACAGATAACAGTTTACCTTGTGTCGAATTGAGCTCCAATGCACCTAATTACAAAGGGGTGTTTCTGCTGCACTGTAACGCAACTGATTTACATACTAAATAAGCTCACCATTTTCTGCTGTCAGCGACAAACATGCCTAACCCCTTCTTTCTAACACGACTATTTTGCTATCACCCAGAGCTGCCAATCTCAGCTTATTTGTCCATTTTTCATAGGCCTCAGCTTGATCATCTAACCAATCATGTTTGTTGTACACCGCCATCACCCCGCCTAATAGATGGCCTAGCATCTTCTCTGCCACATGGGCAACACCCCAGCTTCTAACATTCTGGTCGATA
Organism: Shewanella sp. SW32; assembly: GCF_025653365.1. Classification (NCBI taxonomy): domain Bacteria; kingdom Pseudomonadati; phylum Pseudomonadota; class Gammaproteobacteria; order Alteromonadales; family Shewanellaceae; genus Shewanella; species Shewanella sp. SW32. The sequence goes on from NZ_JAKKSJ010000013.1 coordinate 12,259, forward strand.
ATGTGCGTCTAAAATCCTGAATACGCCAGTCAGGGATTTCTAGTCTTAGTTTGATCTCGCGGACCAGCTTATTTACTGAAGCGATGTTGCCTGGGCACTTAAGATCGTTTGCTGCGGGAAAACTCCATGGCGAGTGATAGAGGTTCCACTGTTCTTGTAATATGTCGAATAAGGCGGGACTGATTGGCCTCCGGATTGACAAATTAGTTTTGCTATTATTTATCGGAAGGTCCAGACCATCGACTCAAGGTCAAAATCAGCCCGTTTGGATTTTAATATTTCTGATATACGCCCCCGTTAGTAAACATGCCTTGATGGCATTGGTTACTGCTTTGGGCGCGCGACATTTATCAAGCTCACGGATGATTTTGCCACACTCTAGAATGGTGAGTACTCGCGAACCGACTTTGGGCGCGGAGCCCACATCACTGACTCGTAGTTGAAGGACATCAACAAGCGATATCATTTGCCGGCGAACGGACCAGCTAAGCACCGTCTTTAATTGTTTGAGTATCGCGCCTGCGGTGACTCTACTATGAATTGCCTTTTTATCGAAAAAATCTATCCACTCGCCGAGTGTGATACTTTCGACTTTGCGATCAGCAAAGGCATCATAGAGATGTGCTCTAAAGCAGGATTGGTACGTAGCAACAGTGCCCGGCTTAAGTGCTGCACTTCGCGCCGATAAAAACTGTTCACTGCAATCCCTCAGGGTTGTCTGGTCCACAAATGTGTTGCACTGTTTCCAAAACACACGTGGATCTATATTATTTGCCACTGAGTTCCGTAACTCAGGGATCAGTTTCCTTGTGTCAGCTAGTTTCAAATCAGGATAACGACCAAGGGAGCATATATGGACCCATCCGGTTTGCAAGACATTCGATAGCGATTTTGAGAAGAGTTCATTGCACCCATATATCCGGCCTGTTATTGAGGGATTCCTCTGGCCCTGATGGATATCTGCTTCTACTGTCCTTATCATCCTTGCGGCTTCATTATGAGCCTATGCCCGACTAAGGTTTTCAGTAGATCAGTCTGACTGTCTCATCATCAAATCAAGTGTCTTAGCAACTTGCTGGCTGGTTAATTATTAGCATTTATTGAATCTATTCAGCACTATACTGGAAGTCGATATTCTTCGTCATGCGCCGCGATAACCCATGCCATTCTCGCGAGTTTATTGGCGACGGCTACACAGGCTCGGTTAAAACCTCGGCGTTCTGCTAACTGGATTGCCCAGCAACTAAATTTATCCTGTTTATGACAACTGTGCTGTAACACCGCTCTGGCGCCGTGGATGAACAGGGTGCGTAAATACGCATTTCCCCGCTTGCTTATCCCAAGGAGGTTATCTTTACCTCCGCTGCTGTGTTGTTTGGGAACCAAGCCACACCAAGCTGAAAAGTGCTTGCCATTAGTGAAGTCTTTACCATCACCTGCGGCGGCATAAAAGGCAGTAGCGGTGACTGGGCCAATACCAGGGATAGTTTCTAAACGCTGGCAAATCACATTGTTCTTAGTTTCAGTGAGCACTTGAACGTCACAACCCTTAAGCCGTTTTTCTATATCACTAAATTCTTCATATAACTGATAAAAAATGGCCCGACCTTTGGTAGTCAGCGCATTGGTTTCATCCGCTAAAATATCTGGGAACTGTACTTTAAAAGCCGATTTACTTTTGGTCATCACAATGCCGTATTCCGCTAACATCCCTCTGACTTGATTGATTAAGGCGGTTGATTGTTTAGTTAATCGTTCGCGCATGCGGTGGAGCAGTTGCACATCTTGCTGCGCGACGCCTTTGGGTTTTACAAACCGCATGTTGGGTCGCTGCGCAGCTTCAGCGATGGCTAAGGCATCGTTGTAGTCATTTTTATTACCTTGCCGAAAAGGCACCACAAATTGAGGTGCGATTAGCTTGACGTTATGGCCCAACAGCTCAAATTCTCTGGCCCAGTAATTTGCTCCACCACAGGCTTCCATCACAATTAGGCACGGCTCAATTTGAGCAAGAAAGGGAAGCAAGTCTTTGCGTCTAAGCATTTTCTTTTTAATTAACTTGCCAGCTTTATCGACACCAACAAGATGAAAAACAGACTTTGCGATATCTAAACCAATTGTAGTAATCTTCATAAGTGGACCCGTCCTCTTTCTGATGAGTTTTAGCGACTACATCGTGGCCCATTGCGAGGCCGATTAAAAGTGGATGGGTCCATTCCATTATCCATGTTGATTATCAATCCTAAATCGATACTGCCATGTTATAGTCCCTGCAGGGATAATACGAACGCTTAAGCCGTCGCGGTCTGCAAGCTCTGGTTTCTCTAAATATGGATTGCCGTTTATTGCACGTAACCAATTGTCAGATAAAGACATTTTAATTACCCTGTGTACATGTGATTTTAGCTAATCTGACGCAGAACCCAATATATACAGATTATGTACTCACATCGAAGAGCTGCATACTAAATTGATGTGAATGACAACGAATCCAATTAAAGCAATTTAACTACTGATAACATGAAGTTACATGCTTTAGAGAACGAAAATAAATGAAGATGAAAGACGATAAAGCAGGGTCGATTTTTTGGCACGACTACGAAACATTTGGAGCGAACCCAGCGAAAGACAGACCCTCGCAATTTGCTGGCATTCGCACGGATTTAGATCTCAATATCATCGGCGAGCCTGAGACATTCTATTGTAAGCAAGCCACTGATTATTTGCCGTCTCCGGAAGCAATATTAATCACAGGGATCACTCCACAGTTAGCTAATTTAAAAGGCATCCCTGAAACTGAGTTTATGGGACGAATTCAAGCGCTATTTAGCCAACCAAACACTTGTGTTGCAGGTTATAACTCACTGCGTTTTGACGATGAAGTGACCCGTTATGGCTTTTATCGGAACTTTATCGATCCCTATGCCCGTGAATGGCAAAATGGCAACTCTCGTTGGGATATCATTGATTTAGTGCGCGCTTGTTACGCATTTAGGCCTGAAGGTATTAACTGGCCGACAAAGGAAGATGGCTCTCCGAGTTTTAAGCTAGAACATCTGACCCAAGCGAATGGTTTAAGCCATGAGAAAGCCCATGATGCTATGTCTGATGTGTATGCAACCATCGCCATGGCAAAACTCATTCGCGAGAAACAGCCTAAGTTATATCAGTACTATTTTGACCTGCGCCGTAAGCAAGCGGTTAGCGATCAAATCGATGTGCTCAATATGCAGCCTTTGGTTCACGTGAGCTCTAAAATTAGTGCGCGCAATGGTTGTGCAACGTTGATTTCACCCGTAGCGCACCATCCTACTAACAAAAATGCCATTATTTGCGTTAATTTAGCCATGGATTTAACGCCGCTATTCGAGCTAGATGTCGAGCAAATTAAAACGCGCATGTATACGTCAAGAGCCGATCTTGCCGAAGATGAATTACCTATCGCAGTAAAACAAATTCATCTTAATAAGTGCCCTTTTATCACCTCGGCAAAAATCCTCAGTGATGAGCATGCCGTTCGTTTAGGCATAGATAAAGAATTTGCCAGAGAGCAGTATAAACGCCTAAAACGTCACCCAGAATTACGCGAAAAACTGGCGCTATTATTTGAGCACGATGACAGCAGAGTGACCACAGATCCCGATTTGATGCTGTATTCTGGTGGGTTCTTTAGCCAAGCTGATAAAGCAAAAATGGAAATCATCCGTCATACCCTACCGCAAAATCTAGCGGCGTTAGATTTGCAGTTTGATGATCCACGTATTCCTGAGATGCTGTTTCGTTACCGCGCCCGTAATTACCCTGAACTACTCGATGATACAGAGTCGCAGCGCTGGCGTGAATTCTGTCAAAGTCGCTTAGCCGATCAAGACTACGTACTTAAATTAGAAAATTTGCTACAAGAAACACAAGCGGATGAGACTAAGCAAAAGCTACTTGCTGCCCTTTGTCATTATTTGCGTGAACTTTAAGTTGTGTAAATTCAAGCTTAAGTCTTTTGTTTTATAGTCTTAAGCTTATTTGTGTGCACCAATAGACTCACTCTATACGTGAGTAACATAAGTTTATCACTCTCGATAGCACTGACATTGACAGCGTATAAACGCGAGCTAACTCGCATTTATGCTGTAACAAAATTACTAGAATGTTCTTCCATGAACTTAACAAATAAGGAATAGGGAAATGCAAGATAGATTCATTCGTAGCATAACCCAACTGCCAACGCCGTTAGCCGATGCACTTATCCCAATGTTGCACCAGAATTTTGCTGGATACATTGATGCGCAGCAACTTGCTACGCTAACAAGTGCAAGCAAAATGACCGAAGCAGAAGTGTTATTAGCATTACTGCCGATAGCAGCGGCATTGGCCAAACCGCCTATCAGTGAGTTTTATGTCGGCGCGATAGCCAAAGGTAAAAGTGGCGATATCTACATGGGGGCCAACTTAGAATTACCCGGTGAAGCGTTATTTCATTCTGTCCATGCAGAACAAAGCGCTATCAGCCACGCATGGCTCAGTGGTGAAAGCCAAATTGTTGATATCATAGTTAATGCCAGTCCTTGCGGTCATTGTCGTCAGTTTATGAATGAACTGGTTGAAGGGAGCAAGATCTGCATTCATCTACCCGCACAGGAAAGCCATCCTCTGGCCTATTATTTACCCTATGCTTTTGGGCCAAAAGACTTAAATGTCACTTCGCCCTTAATGGCCAAGCAACAAACTGAATTTGCTCTAGACAGTGCCGATCCTATGATCATAGAAGGCTTAGATCATGCAGGTTTAAGCTATGCACCTTACACCCAAAGTTTTGCCGCTGTGGTATTAGAAACCCATGATGGCGCAACCTATTGTGGTCGCTACGCAGAAAATGCGGCATTCAATCCTTCTATGCTGCCTATGCAGATGGCCTTATCAAATCTGGCGCGCCACAATCGTGAGTTTAGCGATATCAGCCGTGCGGTTTTAATTGAGTCATCTCAAGGAAAAATCAGCTTAGTTGGCGCGACTATGGATGCGCTCCATACCGTTGCCGCCATCGAACTTGAGCACATAGTGGTAGATCCAGTGTAACGTCTGCTTCAAGATGCCAAGGTGCTTCAAAATGCCAACGGCGAAATACGTTAATGCGTATTTCGCCGTTCGATTATCCACTTAAAGCTTAAAAATCAATTATCGTAAGCAATTCTGACGGCTAATCATACTCCATCCTGTCTTCTACTAACCACGTCATTGAACTTAGCCAGATACTCCCCCTTACGCTCCTCCATCCTAATAAAACAAGCTTGCCGCTCCACTTCCGACATAACGCGCCACGCTAAAATTTCATCAAGATGCCTGAAACAACCTAAACAAATATCTTGCTGATCTAAACAACAATTTCGAATACAAGGAGTTACATTAGGATCATTCTGACCAGACGGCATATTCATTGCCACAAGGTTCAACAAAATGGAATCGACGGCCTCCCGGAAAACTAAAGATGTCAGCTGTGATAATGCCACCAGCTGTTACGACAGCCGTCAGAGTCAATTCTAAGTTCTGGCTGTAGATCACAATCAGCGGGCAACCTTTTGCGAGGGTGAAATTCACGTCGGCTTGATAGAATCCCCCAGTAATGCCGACATCCATAAAGCAACTGTATTCAGGGCCATAATCGACATAGGTCCATCCAAAAACCTGGCTAAAAAAGGCCTTAGAACTCGCAATGTCGCGACTTGGGATTTCCAAATAATTGATACTGTGGTGACGGTTCATAGACTTCCTTGCTATTTAATCAGGGCACAAAATGATGAACATAAAATGCGTAAGTAAAAATGGGAGCCAAAGCTCCCATTCTATTCGCGGCTTTAACTCAGGTTAACCTTGGATTAAGGCTGCGGCAAGTCCAATCAGACCGCCAAACACGCCGCCCCAAATCACTAACCAACCTAAGTGCGTTTGGATCATGTCCTGAACGATTTGTTTCACCATTTGTGGTGTTAACTCGTTTAATCTTTGTTCCACAATGTTAGCAATTTTAGTTTGCAGATCGGCCATCACATTTGGCTGTTCAATTTCTTGTTTCAGCAACTCGTGAAATGCATCGCTTTGTGCCATTTCAACTAAAGAAGCTTTCATCTTTACAATAAACGGCTCTTTTAACGGCAATAAGGCATCTGTGCCACCAAACATAGACAACATGCCGCCAAAGGAAGATTGGGCGACTGTGCTAATTAACGCATCAAAAGAAGGCGCTAAATCAACCTTTTCAATCACTGGCGCCAAGTCTATTTTACTCAGCCCTTCTTTTTCAGACAGGAATCGGTCGATATTTTCAGTGGTAAAAAACTGTTTCATCATCAAATGAGCAATGCCCGCCTTAAACTCTTCAAAACGAGAAGGCACGACTCCCGAACCATAGAGTCCGGGGACTTTCTCAAACAACATATAAACTGCAACCCAGTTGGTAATTGCACCCGATAAAGCAAATAATCCGACATTCAGGACAATTGCCGAATTCATCAGGTAACCCACTACGACCAAAGCAGCCGCCAATAAATTCGTCACTAAACTCTTATTCAATCTCATATCCCCTAAGGTGGCATCGATAAGATGCAAAACTCGCCTATATTAACAAGTTAACGGGAGTCAGGTCTAACACTCAAACCACAGTAAACAAACCCGTTTTAAAATCTGTTTTCAGTGCTAAGTCTTGGCGCGAGGGGCAAGATGAAGCCCATCAACTAAGCCGCAGCGCCACTGAGCCACAAGAAGCTGATTAGCCAGCACCAAATAAAGTGAATCTCCTTGTAGAACATTAAGTTAATTTAATGTTTGCCGACCTAAAAAACGCAAAAATTTTAATTTACCGTCTGTGAATTATCAACTTACCTCAACTACACTCAATCAAGATAACGTACAAAAAATATGGCTCAAAATACAGACGGTACTGAACACTGACAGTTAACCTCGGCTCAATACACAAAATTTACCCAAAATAGAATAAAGGATGCGCTTATGGAATCGGCTTTTAACACTGCAGGGGCGTTAAGTTGGCATGAATTGACAACCAATAATACCGAAGAAGCTATGCACTTCTATGCTGAGATTTTTGGCTGGCACTTTAAAACCGTCAAAATGCCCCACGGCAATTATCATATTATTGAAAATCAGGGCGTCAGCATTGGGGGGATCACAGATAGTTTGCTCCCAATGCTTCCCTCACATTGGACTGGCTACATTACCGTTAAGGATGTCGATCAAGTCGCTATCAGCGCAAAAAAACTTGGCGGGGATATTCTGTTTGGTCCTGAAGATATACCCGAAGTAGGCCGTTTTTGTTGGATAAAAGATCCACAAGGCGCCATTATTGCAGCGATTAGTTATTTAAATCGCTGATCAAAAATAGCCTCCAATATAGCGAGTATTGACGACTCAAATCATCAGCCATAAGCTGAAACACATGTAGTTATCAATGTAGATGATAGGTTACCACTCAGGAACGTCTTAGATCAGAAGACGTTATTGTCTGTGTAATACCAAGATTTCATTGGTAAAAATATAAATAATTTCTGGAAAAATTAGCATTATTCGCTAGAATGTCAGTACTTATGGAAGTTTTTCCCTGTCTTATGCATTGGAGCCTTGATATTAATGCTGACCCAGTTATCGCAATTCAGACACTCTTTTTTTGCCCTCCCAAGATACCTGCGAGTGATTATTTACCTCACAGCAGTCTACCTTAGCTATGTCTGCACATTAGGTTTAATCCTCCCCTATGCGATAACCACGCTGGCACCAGAAAAACTCTCAACTCTGCTCGGTCGTCCCGTCACCCTCGGTGATATACGCATTAACCCTTTTAATTTCAAAGTCGAAATCGACCAACTGGCCATTAAAGAAAAAGACGACAAACCTTTTGCTGGAATTGCACAAGTCCAATTCGAAATACACTTTTGGCGATCTGTTTTTAATCGCGCCGCCGTTATCGAAAACATACACATACAAGCGCCCTACGCACATATCATTCGCGGAGAGAAAAAAGGGAAAGCTGGATTCAACTTCGACGATATTCTGCAGACCCTGAACGAGCATTCATCCACGAGCACAGAAACAGCCCCCACAGAAACCAGTTCACCCGTTCGTGTCCTGCTCAGCCAATTTGTGTTGGATGCAGGACAATTTAACTTCGATGACAAAATTACCCATGCTCAAGTGAACTACCCCAATATCAATCTAAAACTCAGTTCCCTTGATACTGAATATTTGATGGCGGCATCATCGGCATCGATAACGCCAGCCATAAAAGTAAACAAAGTTGATAATACGACAGCAAACACCCAATTAACGTCTGACTCACCCATTGTGCCTATCAAGCACAATCACTATGCGATCCAACTCAGTGATGATCATGCTGGTGAAATCAGTTTGCAGGGGCAATTCCAATTGTTCCCGCTAAAAGTTGCGGGTGACATCCAAATCGCCAAACTGAAACTGACACCACTATGGCGATTTATCGACGATCAATTTAATCCCGTCCTCACGGATGGCGAACTCAGTATTAAAACTCAGTATCAAGTGGATCTTGCCGAGAATGGTGAGTTACAAGTCACCAGCAACAATGGCCAGTTTATTGTTGAAAAACTTAATATTAACGACAAAGATCGCTCAGTGGTCAAACTCCCCATGTTTGCCCTCGACGGCATTTCAGCCAACTTGAAGCAGCAGAAAGTGCATATCAACAAACTCCACAGCGATGGCCTAACAATGAGTGCCATTTTGAACCAAGACGGGCTCGATCTTGTTGGCTTGTTCATTCCTAAATCGTTAAGCGCCTCCACAACGACTACGCAGCCGGTTGCTAAACCAATCGATGCTAAGCCAGCAGATGCTCAATCGCTAGAGCGCGTACAAGTTGCGCAAGTGGAAGAAAAACGTCAAATAGCAGAGACTGCCACTGATGCAAGCGATAGCGCAGACAAAGTAACGAAAAGTGAATTAGCCGCAACTAACGAGAGTGATAAAACAGAACAAAAGACAGAAGCGACCGCAAATGTCACCACTGATGCCACTAAAGAAACCGCTGCAGACATCGCTTCAGAGGCAAATCCTCAACAGCCAGTCAAGCAAACACCTGAGACACCTTCAAAAGACACTTGGTTAGTGCAACTCGATGCGCTCAATATTGAAAACTATGACCTTAATCTATCGGAACAAAAGCTAACGGCAACGCCGCAGCAATGGCGAGTGTATCCGCTTAATTTTTCAACTAAGGTCATAACGAGTACCTTAACCGCTCCGATTGAATATGAGCTACAACTCAGCCTCAATGATCAAGGTACTTTGAGCTCTCAAGGCCAAGTCGATGTGACGGGCGAAACCATAGATGCCAATATCCAACTCGATAAGCTGGCATTAACCCAATTTCAGCCCTATTTAGCACCCTACGTGAATATCCAGCTCAAGAGCGGTCTATTAAGCTCAGCAGGCAAGCTGACCGCCGATGCTAAAGGCAAAGCCATTTACGGTGGTAGTGTTGAGCTCGATGATTTAGCTATTCATGACAAATTGCGTAATGCTCCACTAGTCAAATGGCAAAAGATGAATATCAATCAACTGGATTTTGACCAACAGAAAAATCAAATCAAAATTGATCACTTAGCCTTTAATCAACCCTACGCCAAAGTGGTGATAGCCAAAGATAGAACCACTAATATCAGCGATCTTATCGTTGAGGCTCCGGCTGCAAATAGCAAGACAACTAAAAACACAACCACAGCCAGTGCTAAGCAAACCGAGCTGCAAACGGCAAGCAAGACAACGCCTGAGTTAAGCCTCGATATTCAAAAAATTAGCTTTAGCCAAGGCTCAGCTTACTTTGCCGATAACTCACTGACACCAAACTTTGCCTCAGGGATTGAGTTACTTGAAGGTAATATCACTCACTTGTCGTCAACGCCAGGGACTAAGGCCTCGGTCGATATCAAAGGTAAAATAGACAAGTATGCGCCTGTAACCCTAAAAGGTGATATTAACCCTTTGCTAGATATGCCATATTTAGATCTCGATTTAGTCTTTAAGAGTGTTGAGTTAACCTCAGTCAATCCTTACTCAGGCACCTATGCGGGTTACTACATAGATAAAGGGCAGCTATCGTTATCGTTGAACTATCAACTCGATAAGAACAAGCTCAAGGGCAGTAACCATCTAGTCATAGACCAACTGAAACTTGGTAAACCCAGTGACAGTGACCTTGCCACTAGCTTACCCATCACGCTCGCGATTGCCCTGCTGCAGGACCGTAACGGCGTGATTGATTTAGGCATGGAAGTCTCTGGCGATTTAGACTCACCTAGCTTTAGTGTCGGCAGCATCATAATGACGGCGATTACCAATGTGATCACTAAAGCCGTCACAGCGCCCTTCACTTTCTTAGCAGGACTCATAGGCTCTGACGAAACCTTAGATAAGATCAGCTTTGCCGCAGGCAAATTCAACCTAAGTGAAGATGAGCAAAAAAGTTTAGACAAACTCGCTAGCGCCTTACTCGACAGACCTATGCTCAAGCTCAGCGTTGAAGGGGAAGTCGATGCCATCAATGACAGCCAAGCCATTGCTGAGCGCATCATGAAGCGTAAATTGGCTAAATTAGCCAATATTGAATTTAGTGCGTTACCTGATGATTTAAGTCCGAGTCAATTCCCGACCCAAGGGCCGCTTGCCGATGCGCTAGTAAAGCTTTATGAACAAGAAGTTAAAGCCGATCCTGCCCAAATAAAAGACACTGTTATCGCAGAGGCCAAAGACGCGCAGCTTTCAGATGACGAAATCACCACCCGCTGGCATATCGCTTTATATAATCTGTCGGTAAAAGCACAGAATGTTAACGATGGCATGTTGGGTAATTTAGCCCAAGAAAGAGCAAAAGCCGTTAAAGCTTACCTTGTGGACGTGAAAGAAATTGCTCCAGAGCGGATCTTCTTGCTCGAAAGCCGAGTGAGTTTAACCCAGAATACAGCCCAAGTGAGCCTCACCATTGATGCTCAATAACTTAGCCAATTAACTGCTTTTTATATAAAACTAAGCCCGCTAAAGTTCGACTTTAGCGGGCTTTTACCTTATGGCTAAGCGTCATAACCAATCAAAAAACCATTCTTCTACAATCAAATCATCTATCTGTTAATTCACTCTAAAATGTTGGCCGTGCTTGGTGCCATAGGTTACACTCTGCGGCCTTTATACAACTGAGATCACAGTTTTAAACGACTGGAACCCAGACTCGCCGCACGCTTTCTGTGGCGCCATGACGCACAAATGTTCTTCCACAAAAATTATCATTAAGGTCAATAACATGTTTATCATTCGCTGGATTTTAGGCAGGATTGTTCTGTTTTTAAACTTCGTATTTAGCCCTAAGAAGCGCCAACGTCCACTGGCTGAGCAACAAAAAATTGATGCTCAAACTCAAGCATTAGCCCTGTATCAATATCCTGCATGCCCATTTTGTGTAAAAGTCCGCCGTGCAATGCGTCGCCAAGGACTCAACATAGTGACCCACGACGCTAAAAAAGCGCCGCATAAAGATGAACTCATCGCTCAAGGCGGCAAACAGCAAGTGCCTTGTCTGCGGATTGAAGAAAACGGTCAAGTACAGTGGTTATATGAATCAAAAGAAATCATTAACTACTTAGACCAACGCTTCGCCTAAATCACGGCGCAACGGTCAGCGCAAATATACAAATAAGTGCGTCCAATAACCTTTTCAATAGTCTGTTCTATGGGCCCTTACAAAGGGCTTTACGTTGGAATGACGAGGTTTCGGGCGCAGTTCTTTTATTGCGTTGTTTTATCACATTCTTTTATCGCATTTACTTACGCCACAAATATTCACGGTCAGAATAATCAAATAACCACTGGGGCTGATACACCACCAATAGCGTCACCGCCATGCCATTAAGCAATGCCTCTGGGAATGCCAGCAAAGGGATGAGCATCAGGTAGTCGTCCACTAACACATTCCAATCGTAATCCGCTGCAGACCACAACCACGTCGCCCAACTCAATTGATGAAACACAGTTGAGAGGCCCGCATTGATAAAACCACCGACGAAGATGAATACAAAAATATGTTTAGGAAATAAATGGTAACTGCGACTGTATAGGATAAAACACAGAAACAGCGGCACAGCCATAGCGAACAAACTAAAAGCACCAAAATCAGCGGGCTGCTTTAATACAAAAAGACTAAAAAAAGCGCTAGGCAACAGCAACACTAGAGTCGCAAGACGCCAGCCGAACATCAGCATACAAGTGACAATTCCCAGAAAATGCAGATGCAACCCAGTTTGAATACTGGCATTTAACGACCACAGTGCATTGATCCCCACCAACGTCAGCAACAAACGTAATTGGAGATGTTTATCCCGCCGGAGCTGCACTAACTCTTCTTTTGGCCATATGGCGTAGATCCATAACGCCAAGAACATAAGACATATACCTTGAGTCAGGCTAATATCCCATTCGATTTGCGCCCATTTATTCGACCAAAACGCCAACATTACTCGCCCATCCTTAATCCATTACACCTATCGGCGCGTACTCATCCTATGAGAATGCCATAAATCCATGAACTTTAGGGCCATATTAAGGTATTCTTCTGCCAGTTAATAACTAAGAGTTAAATTTGATTATGCCGTTTCGATATCTCAGCCTTGCCATCTTAAGTTGTTTCTCGCTCATCGCCTGCAGCAGTGCGCCAATTGACCCGAGTGAACTCGCCGGAAAATTACGGGATAAGTTAACGACGGATATTAAAAGCGATGGCCTTAAACTCTTCAGCTACAAAGCGCGGCTGGTCGATGAAAAGTCGACAATGAATGATACAGAGCGCCCTTTTCCACACGAGGCACGCATACGTAATATGCAAGATCCCCGTGAGCAACGTCGTGCGATGCAAGATCTACAGGACTCATTAGAAATTTGGGGGAGACAGGTTGATTTAGGTTTAATCAAAACCCTTGAAATGACGGGTTATTGCCGCGAAGGTTATATTGAATTAAGCCGAATTATCGAGCCCGGTCGAGGAGAAATCCGCGGTGAGTGCCAAGAGGGTGCAACCAATGCTGATAAACAAAAATTTATGAGCTATTAACTAAACTCAAAGTAATGAAGAAACGTGCACAGTTACCAATACAAAAAACTTAAATCGGCTAAAAATAGCTAAAACGATAATAAGCAGAATAAAAAGCAAGCATGCGCGTATGAGACAATACGCGCATTCACATCACACTAGACTGATTCGGTCAGTGGCACAGCACGATTTTCCAATAACACAGGGATACCTTCAGTGATCGGATAGGCCAGCTTATCAGCCTTACAAATCAACTGCTGCGTCGTTTTATCGTACTCAAGTTTTCCCTTACACACAGGGCAAGCCACTATATCTAACAATTTTTTATCGAATGCCATGGAAGTTTCCTTGTTTAGCTGCAGCCACCTCGCGAAGACGTGCGAGCAGCTGTTCATCAAATTGTGGGGATAGCTTGGCATCGACCGCCAAATACCACCAGTTTTCTTGTGCAAAATCGCGACATTTAACCGCATCTTTTTCTGTCATCAACAGTGGCAAACCTTGGGCTAAATCACCTAACTGGGTTTTATCGTAGGCCTGATGGTCATCAAAACCATGGCAGAAGGCCAGTTGATAGCCTTGTGCGCGTAACGATTCAAAGAAACGCGCTGGATTACCTATGCCCGCCATCGCAACGAGCGGCAAAGACTTATCGAAAGTATTTTCACCAGACATCGCATCACATTTAACAGGCTTCACTGCCGTAGGTGTCAGTTGCATTTCGAACTGCCCTTTTGCCGCTGGGCCGCCATTACTGACGATAAAATCCACGGTATCGAGACGCCACGCGCCTTCACGCAATGGACCTGCTGGCAATAGCAAGCCATTACCTAAACCGCGCTGACCATCAATCACCACCAGCTCAATATCGCGTGCCAGAGCATAATGCTGTAGGCCATCGTCACAGATGATGACATCGACACCAAACTCAGCAATAAGCGCATTAGCCGCATCGACCCGTTTAGCGCCAACCACCATGGGCACTTGAGTACGCGCCACTATCATGGCAGGTTCATCACCCACCTCTGCCGCACTTGCACCTAAGCAAACCGATTTAACGCCTTGAATATCAACACCGTAACCACGACTGATCACACCGGGGTGAAATCCATGTTGGCGAAGTAATTCAATCAGATAAATCACAGTTGGCGTCTTACCGCTGCCACCGACGGTAATATTACCGACGACGATGACAGGTACAGGCATTACAGTTTGTGATTTCATCCCTAGGTGAAACAAAGCGCGGCGCACATAAGTGATAACCGCGAATAAGCCAGATAACGGTAACAAGAGCCATCGCAGTGGATGGCCCTGATACCAGATTTTATTCACTAAGGCCTGCATCTAACTACCAAATTGCATTTGGTATAATTTGGCGTACATGCCATCTAATTCCAATAGTGTTTGGTGCGTCCCGCGCTCGACGATACGCCCCTGATCGACTACTAAAATCTGATCGGCACTTTCGATGGTCGACAACCTGTGGGCGATCACTACAGATGTGCGGTTTTGTCTGAGGTTATCTAACCCTTTTTGAATGGCTTTTTCTGACTCAGTATCCAGTGCGGAGGTCGCTTCATCGAGGATCAACACAGGCGCATCACGTAGCATAGCGCGCGCAATCGCAATCCGCTGCCTTTGACCACCGGACAATAACACACCATTCTCACCCACTTGGGTATCAAGGCCTTGGGGCAGCTGATCAATAAACTCCATCGCATAAGCTAAGGTTGCAGCTTCAATGATCTGCTCACGAGTGGCTTCACCTGGATAGGCGTAAGCGATGTTATTGGCAATCGTATCGTTGAATAAGGTCACCTGTTGCGATACCAGTGCCACTTGATTGCGCAGCGATTTTAGCGAGTAATCGTAGATGCTGACGTCATCAAGCAGAATATCACCGGATTCAAGGCCCGTATAAAAACGGGTCACTAAACTCGCAATAGTCGACTTACCTGAGCCAGAACGTCCAACTAAGGCTAAGGTTTGCCCAGGTTTGACTTCAAAATCGACATTCTCAAGTGCACGACGATCTTGGCTGTCATAGGTAAAACACACATTATCAAAACGTAAATGCCCCTTAGCACGCTCAACAGTATAAGTTCCCGTATCGGACTCTGGCAGCGTATCCAGTAATTCAAACACTGTGGTACAAGCCGCAATACCCCGTTGAAATTCGGCATTCACTCGGGTTAAGTTTTTGATGGGCTGTAACATGGCCATCATAGCGCCAAGAATCGTCGCGAAAGTACCCGCGGTAAGATCGGCTTTCATGCTGTCTAAGCTTGCCGCATAAAGTACAAAGGCTAAGGCGAATGAGCCAATAATCATGATCAAAGGCTGACTAATGGCTTGTGCCACAGCTAACTTCATATTTTGATGGCGGTTTTGATCGTTTACTTTAGCAAAACGGGTTGCTTCTGTTTCCTGTCCACCAAAGGCCAATACGTTTTTATGGCCTTTAATCATTTGCTCCGTAGTCGCACTCACCCCGCCCATGGCTGTTTGAATTTGCTTAGAGACCTTGCGGAAACGACGACTAACCACCGCAATGACCATGCCCATGATAGGACCAATCACAAGAATACAGAGGGATAGCTTCCAAGAGTTATAGAACATCAGCACCAGCATACCAAACACAGTCACACTATCGCGGACTATGGAAATCAAAGCACTTCCCGATGCTCTGGCGATTTGCTCAGTATCGAAGGTGACTTTTGAAATCAAGTTACCGGTATTTTCCTTATCCATATAACTGACAGGCAGGCTCAGATAATGCTCAAACACTTGCTGACGCATGTCCATGATCAAACGTGCACTCATATATGAAATGCCGTAAGTCGAAACAAAGTTAGCAAAGCCACGTAGGGAAAACATAACGATAACCACAAGCGGCGCCATCATAAGCACGTCGTTGTTTGCGTGGAAACCTTCACTGGTTGGCAATGCTATGCCGTTGGTCACCGCAGCAGGTGCGCCGCCGGAGAAACCCTTATCAATAAAGGGGCCGATGAAAGCGATAAAGGCGGCATCGACGAGACCATAAATAATTAATCCCGCAACTGAAAGCATAAACATGCCTTTCATCTGTTTTATATAGCCCAGTAATCGTTTGAAAACTGTCCACATTTCGTCTTTAGGAGATGTTGTCATTGATAACACTAAATTATGGCAAAGTAGGCATTCTACTCTGGATTAATCAAGTCACCAAATCTAAACAGAGAGTTGTACCAAAATGGCGCTAAATCACCACGATAGGTCTTAACCTCTCGCTCAGACTGCTGAAAAATCACACTAATCTGCCCCTCTATACCTGTAGTTAGGCCCATAATCTCCCGTTGCTGATACCGTTCAACCACTGTGGATTTTGGAAACCCCCAGCGATTAGCAAAACCAGCAGGAAACAAGACTAACTTGGGTGCAACAGCATCAATAAAGGCTTCAGTTGACGAGGTTTTACTGCCGTGGTGGGGCGCAACAAGCACTTCACTTTGTAACTCATACTCACCACTTAAGGTACGACTTAATAGCGAGGTTTCGATTTGCTTTTCGATATCCCCCGTAAGCAGTAGACTCTGCCTGTCATCATCAATGCGTATAACACAGGAACCATTATTACCCGCTAACGCTTGAGGCGGGGAAAGCAAATTCAAGCTCAGCCCTTGCCATTGAATCTGCCTTGGGCGGCAATCTTGGCCGCTAAAGCCTGCCACGTCTGTGATCACTAAAGCCTTAGGGTAAGCCTCAATCAAAACAGGGGCACCACCTGCATGATCGTTATCGCTATGGCTGATAACAATATAATCAATCTCTTGAATGCCTTTGGCTTTTAGGAAAGGCAATATCACCCGCTCCGCATAACTGAAGTCATCACCAAAGGCGGCACCGGTGTCGTAAACCAGCCCTCTACCATTCTTTTCAATAACCACAGCTAAACCTTGGCCCACATCCAGTAAATGCATAGCCCATCGATTATTTTGAACGGGTGACCACAGCGTAATACAGAAAAGCAAAGCGGGAATAAACAGTAAACTCAGCAGGCTTAACCAAGAAGTATAATTTTTATTTTTAGGCACATAGCGCCATAACACACCACCGATGAGTGCGGATAACCCCAAGGCTAATATCGTATCTGAAAGCGCTAACCAATGGGCTGGCAATTGCTGGCTTATGTCTAGCAACTGCGAATAGGGTGATAAACTCCAATCACTTAGGCGAAGCAGTCCCAACCAAGAGAACCCAAACGCTGTACCAACCCACCAGCATATAAATCCCGCCATAGCGAATGGGATAACAACAAAACTAAACCATGGCACAGCTAGGATATTCATCCATAAGCTGTGTAAACTCACACCACCAAAGAGTGCTCCTTGCAGTAATCCAAGCCCAAGGCTCAAGCGCCACTGGATGGCCCAAAATTGCAAAAGCCCCGCGCCTACACGCGTCCTTCGAGTCGACACAGCCGTAAACTCTTTGGGCTGGATGACTAAGGTATATAAAATCACCCCTAAAGCACAAAACGACAGCCAAAATCCCGCACTTAAACAAGCAAGCGGGTCGAGTAACAATACGACAAACAATGCAAACAGCAAGCGCTCCCACGCAGTAGAAAATCGCTTTAATAAACTCAGTAGCATTAACAGTAAAATCATCACGAGTGCACGCTGAGTCGACACACCAAAGCCTGCAAGATAGGCATAAAATGCTGCGCCTATACCTGCCGCGACTAACGCAAAAGTCATATTTCGTCGACTCTGATGTGACACAAAACGACTCAATCCAAACAAAAGGCAAGCGTATACCCATGCCGCGACAACGGAGAGGTGCAAACCGGAAATCGCCACTAAATGGCCAGTGCCAGTCTGCCTTAGTGCTTGCCAACGAGCTTGTGAGATCAAATGCTTATCCCCCAAAAGCAAAGCGAGTAAAATGTCACCTTGAGGTAAAGAGGCTAATTCAGGTGTCAATGCGCTTATGAGGTCATTACGCAATGAAGGCGAAACCGCAAGTAACTGCGCCTCAATCACTCGTCCTTTACCGACAACATGTTGACTGATTAATTGTTTTTGTTCGTTGTAGCCGCCTTGATTTAGCACGCTAGTAATGCTCTTAGGTGTCAACGTAAACAGCCAAACCTGACCCACATCGACTTCTGGCGGATCTTTCCACGTGAGTCGCAATTTTGCGTTTGGCCCTAAGATTAAATTTGGTTTAATGAGCGATATATCCAAACTTAGCCAGTCGCTGTTTCGACTAACTAGTGATATGATTTCGCCCCTTACCTGTATAGGTTGTTGTAACACTGGCAAATCCTGCCTAGATAATCCTAAGCAAAAACCAGTTAGCCATGCTACCGCAAAGAGCCCACCTGCACAGACAGGGATTTTTCGGTGTAAGATTAACGCCCCAACAACAAGGTAGGGTATGTAACTGACTGGCGGCAGCGAAGGCCATAACATCGCTGATAACAAGATGGCACTAAAGCCAAACATGAATCGATTCATAGTGAATTAAGTTAAGACAGCAATTTCAGCATATGCCAAAAAAATTAATTAAAAGATTTATGCCTAAGCCTGAAACCTTGCGTGAGCATAAACACTTACGCATGTTCGGACGCTTGTTACATAATCCCAATCTATGGGCACTTAATCGAAAATCCGCCCCAGGCGCATTTGCCGTAGGGTTATTTGTCGCTTGGATCCCCATGCCATTTCAGATGGTTGTTGCAGCGGCTTTTGCCATTCTATTTAATGTTAATATTCCCGTTTCAGTTGCATTAGTATGGATAACCAATCCCTTAACTATGCCAGTGATGTTTTATGGGGCGTATTTGCTCGGAGCTAAAATACTCGGCCATGCTCCGCAAGATTTTGCCTTCGAAGCAAGTTGGCAATGGATTGAAGCATCGCTTGCGACTATAGGTCCGGCATTCTTACTCGGGTGTCTCGTGCTAGGAGTGGTTTTTTCCGCTGTCGGTTATTTGCTGATTAATAATCTGTGGAAATATTCAATTATGTTTAAGTGGCAGAAACGCAAGAATAAATAATCTTTTATATTCAAACCGCTTATGTTGGTACAACGATTGAGTCGAGGTAACAGCATAAGCGGATTAACACATTCGCTCTCGCTTCCCTTTTGTTCATCATGTGAATCACCTTCTACAATACAACCACGTTAACTCCACTTTGCGCCGAATTTAAGATCGTACATATCTGTGAATTAAATCACACAGCGGCACCTAGCTTTTCCCTAAAAACAGATTTTTGCTGTTACTATTTATAAAAACATCAAGTAGGGAATATCCATGCCTTTTTATCATCAATATGGTTCTAAAAGCCTCAAAGCCGTTGAACACTTAGTCCTATTTATTATTGCCATTGCCACCATAGTCGCAATAGGCCAAGAAATTGTGCATATCATCTCTGTACGTATGGTCGCACTGGCCGATTTACTCTTGTTATTTATTTTCTTAGAAGTGTTAGCCATGGTGGCTAACTACTATGAATCCGGTAAGTTACCAGTACGTATGCCGCTTTATATTGCGATTGTCGCCTTGGCCCGTTACCTAATCTTAGATATGAAGAGCATGGAAGACTGGCGTATCGCAGCAATATCATTATCGACGCTAATTTTAGCGGCAACCGTGATTGTGATTCGTTGGGGCCAATTAAAAATGCCTTATCCAAAAAATCAAGAATACGACAATTAATCAAATACCTGAGTTGGTGCTATTGAAACCTAAATCAATGGCACCTGCTGTTCTCGTTTTAAAACTATTATCAAAGACCTAGCTTTCACATTGGTATTCTGCCAAAAAGCAATTATGCTAGTTTTACTGAGATCAATAATTTACGGGGCAATTGAGTTATGGGTGACCATACTACTGGTTTTGAAGAAAAACGCACATCACTGCGAGTCGACATGGAAGCAGAGCGTGTGGTCTTGAATTGGATCGACACTCAAGGCATGAAGCAAACTGATGAAGGTGTGTGTATCGACTTAGCAAGACGCGGCATTTTATTCGATTATAAAAATCCGTTTGCACTCGGGGAACTCATCGAAGTGACCTTTAATCCCAATTCAACCCAACAAAATACCGTTAAAGGACAAGTCTGCCGTTGCGCGAGATGCCATGACCAAAGCTACCATATTGCTATGCAACTGCTTTAATTTAACTTAAATTTCGCAGCTTTAATGGCTCTGTTCTACACTCAATGAATTGAACAATTCATTAAGGGGCGTCAGTATGATCTTGCTGGTAGGTGGTGAAAAAGGTGGTAGCGGAAAAAGTTGTCTCGCTCAAAATCTTGCCGTTTATATTAAGCAAAAATTTCAGGCAAACGTCCTCATGGTCGATTGTGATCCCCAACGCACGACTTCAGATTGGATCCAAGCAAGAAATAATGATCCAAGCCTCCCAAGCATTAATTGCATCCAACTTTACGGCAAGATTCGTAATGATTTACTCAGCCTCAATGAGCGTTTTGACTACGTAATTGTAGATTGTGGTGGCCAAGATAACTTAGCCATGCGCGCAGCTATGTCGGTAGCGACTTATGTTGTGATCCCCCTCAGACCTAAAAGACGCGATCTCAAAACATTACCCCACATGGAAGACATGCTAAGTACTTGTAAGATGGTGAATCCTAAAATGATCGCGACTATAGTGCTCACCCAATGCCCAGCGCTTCCCACACAGTTTAAACGCATTTTAGAAGCCAAAGATGTGGTGCAATCCTTTGGACTAAGGGTGCTAAATTCAGTTACATTTTGCCGAAATATTTATGATGACAGTGAAGAAAGAGGCTCTTCAGTCGTCGAAATAGAACCCGATGGGAAAGCAGCCGATGAGATCCGCGCCATAGCGGATGAGTTATTCGCAATGCCACCAGAAAATAGCTATGAGCTTAACTGATCTTAAACGTAAGAAACCTAAGCAAATCACCAAGCCGGTTTCTGTCGATGATTTCATTGAAGATGCCAATAACTACGCCTTAGGTAAGGCGAGTTTATTAGCTGCGCCCACCACACATACCATAGTTAAGGGCTTAGATAAAAAATCGACTAAGATTTATCGCCACGCGACCTTTACCCTCACTGAAAACAGCATTTCTCAGCTTGATGCCCTATCGAAATCCACCAATATTGCAAAATCTCGATTACTGCGTATTTTGATCAATGAATTTACCCAACTCACACCCGCACAGCAGGAGCAAATTGCAAATAAGCGCCATGATGAAGCCTAAGCTTCAACAAAATAATTACACATCTAAGTGACTAAAAACTAACCAGCGAAATAAAATGAGTACGCAATGGTCACTGTGTATTATACCAATCACATTAAATAGTTAGTCAGTTCAGAGCCTCACGGGCATCTCAATCCAAGGCGCATTGACGCAGAAATGGTCATTCCCTTTTAAGTAATGTAACACCGGAGTGGAATGCCTGTGGCTCCCGAAGGGCGGCTGATGTTAATGGCATCGCGCTTTATACTGCGTTTAAGGCTTTTGACAGGGCACCACTATGCCTTCAAGCCTTTGCCTTGTCTAAAGCGCTTTGATCTCCCGCTGAATGAACAGATATTTAATACGATGGGTATTAATGCTCACAATTTCGCCCAGCTACAAGTTGAATACCTTGGGACGTTTCGTAAAACTTACCTTTACCTATGAGTAACTCAATTAATGCTTCGGCACTCAAATCAGTTGCACTACAAGTATGGTATCGAGCCGCCGAGCCAAACTTTTGCTCCATCATGGAAATTAATTCAGGCTTTATAATAGCGGCCCCTTGAGCTACCATCAGCGCCATAACATCATGACCGTGAACAGAATTGGACATATGTCCTCCTAAAGATGCAATATTATTGTTCTTTATATCCTAACGGTTAAATTCGAACCCTGATCTCGCGCACAAACTTTCAAATGGGGACGACTGCGCCGACATCTGTGACGATAATGTGAGCCATTATGTCTTTGATCCTATTACTGACCCAACAGATGTCGCTGTACTTAGTGATCGTTTACTTAGTCAGTAAAACGCCACTGTTTAAACTGTTTGCCGAAACGTCTCCTCGTCTGCCACATAAGATTTTTATGTATCTGATTTTTTCGAGTTTCTGCATCATGGCCACTTATTTTGGTGAGCAAACCTCGGGAGCGATTGCCAACACTCGTGCTATGGGCGCAGTTTTAGGCGGATTATTAGGAGGACCGGTTACTGGTTTTCTGGTGGGGCTGACTGGTGGGCTACACCGCTACAGTATGGGCGGCTTTACTGATATAGCCTGCGCCATCTCCACCACCTTAGAAGGCTTATCCGCAGGGATGATAAGCTTCTACTTAAGACGCGCAGATAAAAGTGAGCTCATCTACAATCCATTACTCGTTTGCCTAGTGACTTTTTATGCTGAAATGATGCAAATGAGCATCATACTTTTGGTCGCACGCCCCTTCGATGATGCATGGGAATTGGTACGTCAAATCGCGCCGCCCATGTTGTTAGTGAACTCCGTGGGAGCGGCACTCTTTATGAGCATGATCCGTGACCAAAAAACCATGTTTGATAAACTCTCATCGAGCTTTTCGACTAAGGCATTAAAAATTGCCGAACGCAGTGTCGGATTACTATCCAAAGGATTTAACGAAGAAAGTAGTAGTCATGTCGCCCAAATCGTCATCGAAGAAACCAATGTGGGTGCAGTGGCCATCACGGACAGGGAAAAACTGTTAGCCTTTATTGGCATAGGCGCCGATCACCATCTCCCAGGTACACCGATTTCGTCCAAAATCACCTTAGAAGCCATCAATCAAAATAAGGTCATGTTCGCCGATGGCGTTGAAACGCCCTATGCATGCTCTATTTCTTCTCATTGCCGTCTAGGGTCAAGTCTAGTGATCCCGCTGCGCAGTGATACCGAAGTCATTGGCACGATTAAACTCTATGAGCCTAAGAATAAACTTTTTTTGAATATCAACCGTACTTTAGGTGAAGGTATTGCCCGCCTGTTATCGAACCAAATTCTTTATGGGCGTTTTGAGCAACAGCAAAATCTACTGACTCAAGCCGAACTTAAATTACTGCAGGCTCAAGTCAATCCGCACTTTTTATTTAATGCACTGAATACCATTAGCGCGATTATCAAACGTGATCCTGATATGTCTAAGCAGCTACTGCAGCAGTTATCGCAATTTTTACGGATCAATTTAAAGCGAACGACAGGCTTAGTGACGCTTGGGGATGAGCTAGATCACATAGCGTCCTATCTCACCATTGAAAAAGCGCGTTTTATTGATAAATTACAAGTCAGTATCGCGATACCTGAATCACTCTACCACTGTAAAGTCCCCGCCTTTACCCTGCAGCCAATTATTGAGAATGCCGTAAAGCACGGCACTTCGCACATGATTGAACAAGGGCAGATTAAAGTGACAGGCAAGCTCGAAAATGATGTGTTGGAGCTAGAAGTCACAGACAATGCTGGGTTGTATCAGCCCATTGAGGGATCAGAAGGCCTAGGGATGAACTTAGTGCATAAGCGAATTCAAAATATTTTTGGCGAACAATACGGCGTGACAGTGGAGTGCGAGCCCGATCAATTGACTCGTGTCACCATAAGATTGCCCATAGAAAGCCCTGAAACATCAAATATGGATAACCGCACGTGATCACTTGTTTAATTGTCGATGATGAGCTGTTTGCTCGTGAAGAATTAGCTGACCTTTTGGGGCAAGAACACGACATCCAAATCGTCGGTCAATGCGCCAATGCTATTGAGGCATTACAGAGCATAACCAAAGAAAAACCTCAGTTAATCTTTCTTGATATCCAAATGCCACGCATTTCGGGCATGGAACTTATTGCAATGCTCGACCCCGATGACATGCCGAAAATCGTGTTTGTCACCGCCTACGACGAGTTTGCCGTCAAAGCCTTCGACAATCATGCCTTCGATTATTTACTCAAACCCATAGATGCCGACAGACTCAGTAAAACCCTCACTCGCGTGCGTAAAAATCTAACGCCTCAGGCTATGGACTCCATTACCCCAAAGAGTCTTGAACATATTCCCTGCTACAGCGGCAATAAACTCAAAGTCATTGCAATCCAAGATGTGGAATATGTGTTCAGTGACTTAAGCGGCATCCATGTGGCCAGCACGAAAGGCAAAGTCCATACCCAGTTGACCTTGAAAGTGTTCGAAGAAAAAACCCCACTGGTGCGCTGCCATCGGCAGTATTTGATTTCACCTAAGGCGATTGCTGAAATTGAGCTGTTAGATACAGGGGCTGAAGTCACCACTCATTTAGGCGATAAAGTACCCGTATCACGCCGCTATCTTAAAAGCCTTAAACAGCTATTTGGCTTTCAATAAACACAATCCAAAAGTCATCTTAGCGACGTATTTTTAGCCATAAGATGGCCAACAGCACTCACCGTTAACATAAAATGGTAACCACTTAAGCTCGCCTATTGCCGCTCACACTGCATTTTCGACCACTCATTGAGATTACAAAGTTTTATATCAACAACTTGTTTACACTCGCCAGAACTCAAATGGGGAGATAACAAAAATGATGTGGTTCCTACTCTGTGTCGGTCTACTGATCGGCGGCTACTTTATCTACGGCGCCTTTGTCGAGAAAGTCTTCGGCATTAACGCTAATCGTCAAACACCCGCTTTCAGTCAAACTGATGGCGTCGACTTTGTGCCTATGTCTAAAGGCAAAGTCTATCTAATTCAATTATTAAACATTGCAGGCGTAGGCCCAATCTTTGGTCCTATCTTAGGTGCACTCTATGGTCCTGCAGCCATGTTATGGATTGTGGTTGGCTGTATCTTTGCAGGTGCAGTACATGACTACTTCTCCGGTATGTTGTCAGTGCGCAATGGCGGTCAATCCGTGCCAAACCTTGCGGGTAAGTATTTAGGTAAGAGCGCCAAACACTTCATGAACGTGTTTGCTATTGTGCTGTTACTGCTCGTCGGTGTGGTCTTTATCTCTGCGCCTGCTGGCTTACTTGGCAAGCTTACTGGTTGGGATGTCAGTATCTTCGTTGGTATAATCTTCGTCTATTACCTGATTGCAACTGTGGTACCTGTCGATAAAATTATCGGTCGTCTGTACCCCTTCTTTGGCGCTTTATTGTTCTTCATGTCGTTTGGTTTAGCTTTCGCAATTATGCTATCAAGCGAGCACACCTTACTGCCTAACGTACAAGCGGGCGATTTCTTCCAAAACTTAAATCCGAACGACATGCCACTTTGGCCTGCCCTATTCATCACTATTGCCTGTGGCGCGGTATCGGGTTTCCATGCTACTCAATCACCGTTAATGGCCCGCTGCGTTGAAAATGAGACTAATGGTCGCTTCGTCTTCTTTGGTGCCATGATTGGCGAAGGCATTATCGCATTGCTTTGGTGTGCCATCGCGTTGTCTTACTTTGGCGGAGTAGAAGGGTTAAGTGCGGGCATGTCAGGTAACCCTGCCAACGTCGTCTATGAGGCATCTACTGGTCTGTTAGGCGCTATTGGTGGCTTTATGGCTATCCTAGGAGTGATTATTCTGCCGATTACCTCAGGCGATACGGCTTTTCGTTCAGCGCGTTTGATTCTGGCTGAGTTTTTCAATATGCCACAAATCTCACTACCAAAGCGCTTAGTGTTAGCTCTCCCACTGTTTGTTATCGGCGGCATATTGACCCAAGTGGACTTTGGTGTGATTTGGCGCTACTTCGGTGTAGCAAACCAAGCCACTGCAGTATTAATGCTGTGGACGGCTTCGGCTTACCTGCTACGACATAACAAACTACATTGGATTGCGACAATTCCAGCGATGTTTATGACCACTGTGGTTATCACCTTCCTACTGAACTCGTCAACCTTAGGCGCAGGTTTACCTATGACGGTATCAACCATAGCGGGCATAGTCACAACCTTAGTGATTACAGCACTCTTGATTGTGAAAACCAAAGGTAAAGGCGAAATTGATTTACCGGTTGAAACTGAGCTTAAAGAGCCAGTCAAAGACTAGTCAAACAGTCCAAATGACCAACCTAAAACAGGCGCTTTATTGCGCCTGTTTTGATCATACTGCTCCACCAATAACAGCTATCACAGGTTTAAGCTAGCAAGGTATTCAAGCTTGACTCGATACCATTCCACACTGTATCAGGCATACAAAACTGCTATACTCCCGCCATAGCACACTGCAACATGCATAATATGAATCAATCGAATAACCCGCTCCACGGCATTAAACTGGAAACGATCATCACTTATTTAGTCGAGAAATACGGCTGGGAAGAATTAGGTGAAAGAATTAATATCCGCTGTTTTACCCACGATCCCAGCATCAAATCCAGTTTACGTTTTTTGAGAAAAACAGAGTGGGCGCGGGATAAAGTCGAATATCTTTATTTAAGAGCCAATAAATTACCCTTGCCGCCACCCAAAGCAGACTCTAGTCAAGCGACTAAGAAGCCTGCGGCAAAAATTGCGACGAAGAAAACCAATCAAACTCCCCCTGACAAGTCAGCTAAAAGCGATAAACCTAACACAGATGACAAAGTAAATAGCCATATTTGGGGTAACAGTTAATCTTCGCCCTCTGCAGCCATAAAACGTGAACAGCCCTAAATAAGGGCTGTATTGTTAGAATGAATCAATAACTCATCGATTTTTCACTAACCCACACCTTTAATTTAATTGTGACTAATAGCGTTTACTAAGAGGCTGTGAGCCATGAAGAAGCACTCTTTTTGGCCGAGCGACAAAAAGTGACTTCAGTTTTCAAATTGATGGCCGATAAAAGTGTAGCATCATCCAAATTTGCATGAATGGAGTGTTGAATGAACATTAATGGAATAAATAGTAACGCAACTGGCTCAGGTTTCACCACCGTATCGGGCGCATATATCGCAGCGACACCAGCCGCAACAAAAACACCAACAGCGAATAGTGAGTCCGCTGGCTCACAAGATACCCAAGACACAGTCTCCATTTCTAATGCGGGCCGCGAGGCTTTATCCAACGACTTTGGGGCCCCTTTGAGAGAAAAAGCATTAGCTAAAAAAAATGAAGCTGAAGTAACTCCAAAAGAAGAACCTAAGACATTAATTGATGAACAAATAGACAAAATAAAAGAAAAAATAAAAGAATTACAAGAAATATTATCCAAGCTCAAGGGAGATGACTCAGAAGCTGCAGATCAGCAACGTAAAATGCTGCAAGAACAAATAATGTTACTTAGTGGCCAAATCGCCACCTTGTTGGATAAAAAGATGCAAGATAGTAAAAAGTCAGATTAACTGAAACAGTATTCTACTAAACTAATACAAGACCAACTGACTATCGTTAACCCACTTAGATGGGAAAGCTGAACATTAAACGCCAAACATTGAGCCCATCGCCACGACGATAACTGAATCCGATGCGATCAACACTCAATAATTCACCGCCTAACGGCTTAGAAAAGGCAAGCGAGAAGCCTGCCTCATAGCTACCAGAAACAATAGTATCTTGCTCTATCTCGCTAATAAATCTAAGTTCATTGAAATACCAATAGCCTACAGCAAAGATCCTTGGTTGTACCTGCAGATCCCACCATTGCCAGCGTGGTGCTAACCCTAAATCAACACCTGTTTGTAGTACTGCAAATTGATCAGAAAACTTACCATAGTGCTCGCTGTACCCAGCAAAGCGTAATCTCGATACCCACACAGCATCCTGCCCTGCTAAGATAAAGTCATACAAGCTACTGATCCCTGAGGCGATAATAGCAACGTTATCGTTTTTATCGAAGTTAGTGCCAAAACCGATATCTAAATACCCTTCCATTCGAGTATTTTCGCTCGCCTGCCAATGATGCTCAAAACCTGGGGTAACTGTCATAGTACCTATCGACGACGGCAACTCACCTTCAGTGATATCTTTGGCTAGATAATCAAAAAAACCAAAGGAGATAGGTAATCGTAACCAAGTTTGGCTACCGCTATCTTTCTTCAAATCAAAGCTTAACGGAATGCTAACGACGGTCGCATTTTGGTTTGCAGCGCGGTAAACGCCAGTGCCAAGATAACTACCAAAGGCGTAAACAGAATTTGGATTAGTGCTAGTTTCTATCGGATTACTACCATTAGCATTTTTAGGTGCATGATTGATAGAAAAGCCGGAATCATCCGCTTGAGATGCAGATATGAATGTATTTGTAGCGGAAATACTATCGGCAAAGGTGGTAGGAATAACGCTCAGTAATGCCAAGCACATTAGCGACAAGCTTAATAGCAACCGACTGAAACAATGGCTCAATTGACTTAAACCTTCCTCATTTTTAACTCAATCGGTCGACTCATCATGATGACAAAACTACTTATTTTCATCCATAAAATGATATTCAGACATCATGTGTCCAAGCTCAGTGGATTTAGTTTTTAAGTACGCTTCGTTATAACGATTTTTACCAACTTGCAGTGGTACGCGCTCAACCACTTCGATGCCAAACTCCTTCATCGCTTTCACTTTACGCGGATTATTGGTCATCAAACGCACATGCTTCACCCCTATCTGTTCCAGCATAGGCTTGATCATGTCGTATTTACGCATATCCGCTTCGAAACCGAGTTGCTCGTTGGCTTCAACCGTGTTGGCGCCTTTATCTTGCAGCTCATAGGCGCGAATTTTATTCAGCAAACCAATGCCACGGCCTTCTTGGCGTAAATAGAGGATAAAGCCACTGCCCGTTTCCGCAATATTTTGCATGGCAGCTTGTAACTGAAAACCACAGTCACAACGCAAGCTAAATAAAGCATCGCCGGTTAAACACTCGGAATGAATACGGCCCAACACAGGTTCATCCGCACTGAGAGTACCGAATGTGAGCGCAACATGCTCTTTACCTGATTCGGTATCTTCAAAACCATGCATGGCAAACACGCCCCAAGGAGTGGGTAACTTTGACGTCGCGACATATTTTATCGACATACTTAACCTTAACGACAACTCTCATTCCATGAGACGAATAAGATCCCTAGAAACAAAACGAGGATTAGGCACTTAGCCAACTAAGCGCACTATTCTAAAGTGTTTTCGAACAATCCAGAAATACTTTAGTGTTTTAATCAACTAAACCAAACATGAATGTCTTTTCGATGGGCAGCACGAAGGAATGGATTAAAACGAAGCAGTGCATTAAATACAGGAGCACAAACACGTGATCGACACTCGATCCCGTGCCAGTGACATCCAATCCCACATTAAAATTTTGCGGGAGCGTATCCAGTAACTTCCGTTAGCCCCATTTCACGGCCGATAGCCGTCATAGGGTGGATTACCACAAGCCCTTTGACAGACTTTTTCAGTTTGCCCATGTCTGCTTGTTCCGCTTTTGTCAAAGCACGATGGAAAGGCAAACCTTTGATATCTGACCCTTGCTTATTCAATAAGCGGGTTTGTTGTCCTTTCACACTGCCGATTTGCTTAGTGACCGCAGCGATTTCGCGTTTGAACTGGGCAATAATGACGTCATCGCCTCTTTGTTCAGCCGCAGCAAGTTTACGACGAAATTTATCTAATTTATCGTTAAGCTGCTGCAGTTCTTGCTTTAAATTCATTCTGTTACCTTAAATTACCTAAGTTAGCCACAGTAAAATCTTAGCCTGATTATGCTAGCGTCTGTGTCAAGGCCTGAGATTATAGCAGCAAGTTACAGATCCTCGTTACCGCTTTTATAACAAACGAATGATCTGATTGCTGCTACCGCGAAACACGAGACTCGGATCGGCAAGACTTTGTTCAAATTTTCCGTCCACCAGCACATCAATATAGGCCAACACGGCGCGCTGTTCATCACTCAACTCATCGAGCACATAACCTGTCCACAGCCAAATATCCTTCCCCTTACACTCAGCCTTGACTCGTTTGACGAGCGTCAAAATGGCACTGAGATTGACAGGCAATAAAGGATCTCCGCCCGAAAGCGATAAACCACGGCGCACAATCCGCTTATCATTAAGATCGGCAATAATCCTATCTTCCATCGTCCTATCAAACACATGCCCAGAACGGGGATCCCACGTGCTTTGGTTGTAACAACCCCGGCACTGGTGCTCACAACCAGAAACAAACAAGGTCGCACGCGTACCAGGACCATTGACCACATCGATAGGGAAATACTGATGGTAATTCATTGATGGTCACTCATAGTGCATTTCATCTTTTAACACTGACACTCATCCCGTGGCACTATTTGATGCCACGGAATAAGTCTAACAGGCAGAATAAGGTAATAGTGTTACAAGTGTTTGATCCTGCGTTTTACTTCTTCTTGCTTGCCATAATTAAAGGGCCGCGCATCAGGACTGCCTAAGTAACCGCACACACGGCGCGTCACAGAAACCCGACTAGGCTCATGATTGCCACACTTAGGGCAAGTGAACCCTTTACTGGTACAACTAAATTCACCGGTAAAGCCACAGTCGTAGCATTCATCAATTGGCGTGTTAGTGCCATAGTAAGGCACGCGGCTGTAGCTATAATCCCAGACGTTTTCCAGCGCTTCGAGGTTATGCTGCATATTGGGATATTCGCCATAACAAATAAAGCCACCGTTCGCGATAGCGGGATATGGCTGTTCAAAATCAATTTTATCGTAAGGGTTAACACTTTTTTCCACATCGAGGTGAAAACTATTGGTGTAATAGCCCTTGTCCGTCACCCCTGTGACTAGGCCAAATTGCTTCGCATCCAGTTTACAAAAACGGCTGCAGAGACTCTCACTTGGCGTGCTATACAGACTAAAGCCATAACCTGTTTCGGCCTTCCACGCATCGGTAGCCGCTTTAAGATAAGCAACAATAGCAACGGCTTTGTCCCTTAATTGTGCATCGTCAAATACATGGGTTTGGGTGCCATAGAGTGCATTCATGGTTTCATGCAGGCCAATGTAACCGAGTGAAATCGAAGCGCGACCATTTTTAAAGATTTGCGCCACATCATCATCAGCGCGCAAGCGTACACCACAGGCGCCTTCCATATAGAGGATAGGTGCCACGCGGGCTTTAACACCGTTCAGTCGCTCAATACGGGTATCCAGTGCTTTACGGGCTAATACTAATCTGTCATCTAAAATGCGATAAAATTCAGCCTCATCGCCATTGGCTTCTAAGGCAATCCGCGGCAGGTTTAAACTGACCACTCCCAAATTATTGCGCCCTTCATGCACAAGCTCGCCATTTTCTTCATAGGTGCCTAAAAAGCTACGGCAGCCCATTGGGGTTTTAAATGAACCGGTCACTTTCTCGACTTGCTCGTAGTTGAGAATGTCGGGATACATGCGCATTGTCGCGCATTTGAGCGCCATCTGTTTTACATCGTAATTGCAATCGCCCGCTTTATGATTAATGCCATCACGAATCGCAAACACTAGCTTAGGGAATACTGCCGTCTTGCGATTTTTACCCAATCCCGCCATCCGCACTTTGAGCATAGATTGCTGAATTAAGCGCGATTCCCACGACGTACCTAAACCAAATCCAAAGGTCACGAACGGTGTTTGGCCATTGGCAGTGTGTAAGGTATTGACCTCATATTCCAAAGACTGGAATGCATCGTGACATTCTTTTTCAGTTTGCGCCGTGGCAAAGGCTTTGGCGTCGGTAATCTTCCAATTCAGGGCAATTTGGTAATGCTTGTCGTAGCTCTTAGCGACAAATGGCGCTAACACTTCATCGATACGGTTGATAGTTGTGCCGCCATAGATATGGCTCGCCACTTGGGCAATGATCTGCGCGGTCACCGCTGTCGCTGTTGAAATAGACTTAGGGGTTTCAATTTCGGCATTACCCATTTTAAAGCCGTGGGTCAACATGCCAGCTAAATCAATCAACATGCAGTTAAACATCGGGAAAAACGGCGAGTAATCTAGGTCGTGGTAATGGATCTCGCCCGCTTCATGGGCAGCGACCACATCCTTTGGCAAAATATGACTCTTGGCGTAATGTTTGGCGACTATGCCCGCGAGTAAATCCCGCTGAGTAGGAATGACTTTTGAATCTTTATTAGCATTTTCATTGAGTAAAGCCGCATTGCTTTGCTCAACTAAACCACGGATTTCGAGGTTGAGTTTACTGGTCGCTTCACGGCACACATCTCTGTCGTGACGGTATTCGATATACACCCGCGCCAGGGACTTGTACGGCCCTTCCATCAGTAAATTCTCAACCGCATCTTGTAGATGGTGGATATCGACTTCTGCTAATGGCGCGACGCTCTGACTGATACACGCTGCCACTGTCGCTGCATAGTCGCCATCCTCTATTCCAACTGAGTTTGCAGCGGCATTCACTGCATCCCGTATCCTTGTTTCATCAAAAGGTGTGCGGCAACCATCACGCTTAATTACGACTGGCATTGTTCAGTTCCTCTCCATCTCGCCTAAAAATTAACACTACATCTAGTGATTTTAAAAGCACAAAACACAATATGTAGAGCATTAGGCTACAATGACGGTAAGGAGTCCATGATCCAGATCATAGTTTTTAGGATGAAATAAAAGAACAAACCAGAACTGCAGCTAGGCCCAATTATCTGAAAATTGCGCCTTGACCTGCTGATTAAACCCAGCTAGTTGAATGCGTGACAATTTGTGTTTATCACGCACTATGGATGTGAATTAACGTTTAGCAAGCGCAAGATAACTACTGAGTTGGCCCGATGCAGATTGATGTACCCCCATAGATGAAGCAAGTTGCATCATAGATTTTAGCCCCTGCCACTGCTGCTTTTGAGCATCCGTAAGCGGAGGTTCAGAATTCAAATAATCCGTCAATTGGCTAAGGACTTTCGTGGCCTTCTGGGCTAGCACCGGCGACTGAGCATCATCCATATTGGTTAAGACGTTCTTAGCATCTACTAAGGTATTGATAAGAGGATTATTAGGTGATTTTTTAGCTAATGACTTGATTTCATCATCTAAAAAATCTTGCAACGATTGTTTAGTCGGCGTTGTTGTGCTCGGCACTGTAATACCGTTTTTCGATAAACGCTCGAGTTGCACATCCGATAAAATGCCATCTTTTTGTAAGCGCGACACCAATGCGGGAATATCGGCGACGCCAAATTGACCATCGGCAAAAAAATCCTTCGCCATCGATTGAATTTTCTGTGCGCGTTGCGCCCTTGGCGACAGCGCTATCTCATCGGTTTTACCGTTATCGGGTTTGGTAGCATCCGTCTGCGTTTTATTTGTTTCTATCGTAGTATCGGTTTTAGCCGTGCTCGTCTTTTGGCTATTGGCACCATAGGCATCGGCGATACTGGCACTGCTGCGATTAAGATTAAAGGCATTTAAAATAGAATTCATCGTCAAAAATTCGGCGTCTAAGACTCAATGACGGTTTTAAAGCAAAAACTAAGCCAATCAAGTATTAATCTGTGCAGAGCCTGAATTCTCGGGTAGCGAACAGCACCAGTAGCTTTATCTCTAGGACTGTAAATCTTCAATAAGGGCAAGACATTGCCGCCTCAACAAATCGAGTGCCTCTGCATCCATTTGTACTTTATTCAGCAAAGTTTGTTTCAAGGCTAGGGCTTCATGCTTAATCGCCTCTCCCTGAGTCGTCAGAGTGATCAATTTTTTCCGCTCATCTTCAACGCAGGCCAAACGCGTGATCAAGCCTTTTACCTCTAAGCGCTTAACGATTGGCGTTAGGGTTCCCATATCGAGTTTAGTCGCCATTGATAGCTGGGTTTGGCTGCAGCCGTTTTGACGCCACAGGGTTTGCATCACTAAATATTGAGGGAAAGTTAACTCGTATGCCTCGAGTAGAGGCCGATAAGCACGCACTAATGCATTGCTCGCAGAATATAACGCGAAACAAACATTATCGGATAAACAGAGTGGATCGCTAGAAGCTTGGCTATGAGTCTGTTTTGTAGCGTCTAGCTCAGGTTGAGGTAAGCAATTCTGCACGTTTAAGCGCCTGTGATTTAAACATAACGCTATCTTATCCGATCTGTCCCACCCCATCTAGTTTGCGCGCAAACTATTTGCATTCGATCTTAAAGCCACGTAGAGTTAACATCATTAGTTTGCGCACAAACAAAAGGTGAGTTTTTATGAAGAGTATGACTGAAACCCGTGAAATCCATCTAGCTAGTCGCCCAGAAGGCATGCCTACAGCACAGAACTTTACTTTAGTAAATAAAGCGTTAGCACCTCTCGCTGATGGACAAGTGCTGATTAAAAATCTATGGATGTCGGTTGACCCTTACATGCGCGGGCGCATGGTTGATCGCAAGAGTTATGTTCCGCCCTTCGCCTTAAATCAAGTCTTAGAAGGCGGTGCGATTGGTGAAGTTATCGCGTCAAAAAACACCGAGTTCCCGGTTGGTACTAAAGTCAGCAGCATGCTAGGTTGGCGTGAACACGCAGTCACAGATACCGCAGGACTGACAGCTTTACCACTAACTACGCTTGATAATTCACATTTCCTCGGCGTACTCGGAATGCCAGGCATGACTGCTTGGACAGGACTGACTCACATTACAGATTTAAAAGCGGGTGAGAAACTGTTCGTTTCCGCAGCCTCTGGCGCAGTAGGTAGCGTAGCCTGCCAAATTGGTAAACTAATAGGTGCTCGTGTAATAGCCTCTGTCGGTTCAGATGAAAAAGCTGAATTATTAAAAAGTTATGGTGTTGATGCGGTCATCAATTACAAGACTTGTGGCAATCTCACCCAAGCGTTGACAAAAGCTGCGCCAGAAGGGGTTGACGTGTAT
Source organism: Shewanella sp. SW32 (assembly GCF_025653365.1). Lineage (NCBI taxonomy): Bacteria > Pseudomonadati > Pseudomonadota > Gammaproteobacteria > Alteromonadales > Shewanellaceae > Shewanella > Shewanella sp. SW32. The sequence continues at coordinate 47,148 of NZ_JAKKSJ010000013.1, forward strand.
TTTGAGAACGTCGGTGGCGAGCATTTAGCCGCAGCGCTGAGCAATATGAAAGATCATGGACGTATCGCTGTTTGCGGTATGATTTCGCAATATAACAACACAACTCCAACACCTGGCCCTGACAACTTAGCCCTAATTGTAATGCGAAAACTCAAGTTAGAAGGTTTTATCGTATCCGAACATTGGGCGCATTATCCTGAGTTCACCGCAAAAATGGCTCAATGGTTAGCGGAAGACAAAGTCAAAGCAGAACAAACAATTTATCAAGGGCTTGAACAAGCACCTGATGCTTTTATCGGTCTATTTGAAGGTAAGAATCGCGGTAAAATGTTGGTAAAACTAGCCTAAGTCACCAACAAAGCGGTATAAACATCTCAATATGAGATAGCAAATAGTCGGTATCGCAAAAGTGATACCGACTTTTGTTTATCTGGCAATCAAACGCTATCTATATAAAACTTTTAACTCTACATTTTGACTCATCAGCCCTTCCAGAGCGCTGCTTCAATCAAGTGGGCGACTTTCTCCACCGCCGCTTCGCCGGCGGCAATCGCCTCATCAGCACGGTGAAACTCCATAGTGCCGATATTTCCCACCTCTGGCACAATACAAATATCTGGTGGATCGCCCATCAACCGCGCCCGTTTATGCCTTTGCTCTAAAATACCCATAGATTGCGACATCACAGCAATCATCCCCGGATTCGATTTAGTACCGAGTGAAAACTTATCGGTTAGGTTACTGACATAATCTCGGCCACGGGCAAATAAATCCATAAAGCCCGTTTCTTGTCGCGCTGGCATATCCATTTCAGCTTGGACAGTCCTTTGACTGGTCATATTCACGGGTAACACTTGGATACGCCCAGAATGATAGCCATATAAATCCACTGCAATCACTACATCAACGCCCATGGCACGGCTGACCGAAACAGGCACAGGATTCACTACAGCACCATCGACTAACCAGCGTTCTCCTTGTCTGACCGGGGCTAAAATCCCCGGCATGGAGCAAGAGGCCCGTACCGCTTGCCGTAAATCCCCTTCAGTAAACCAAATTTCCTGACCAGAGTATAAGTCAGTCGCGACGGCTGCAAAGGGACGATTGAGATTCTCAATATTCACATCTCCTATACGTGCATGCAGCACATCGAACACCTTGTCTCCACCGATAAGCCCGCCTTTACGCCATCGAATATCCATCAAGCCAAGCACGTCCCAACTAGAAAAACCGCGCACCCATTTTTCTAACTCGGGTAAATGATCATGGGCGTAAGCGGCACCCACTAAAGCCCCCACCGAACATCCAGCCACTTTATCGGGCTTAATACCCATGGCAGCTAAACCATTCAATACACCTATATGTGCCCAACCTTTCGCCGCCCCACTGCCCAAGGCAATACCTACCGAAGGGGTTGTTCCGTTAGCCATAAATCATTTCTCCTGTAACTCAATGCAGTACACGATAACGTAAAATCCTGCCATATCCACTGTCAATCGGTAAAAACGACACAATTAAGAGGTTGTAATACCAATGTAAATAAATACAATCAACAGAGCATAAATGGTGCACTTTCTACATCAATCCGTGCATGAAGCAGAGATAATCACCGATGTGGATAGCTGAGCAAGGATGATTAAGGCTATAATCTGCCCTTACTAAGATTTAGGGGATATACCTTTGCAATTTACCGATTTTTCTCTGGACCAGCGTCTGCTTCAAAGCATAAAACATATGGGGATCACAGAACCCACCGCCATCCAGGAACAAGCACTGCCTATCGCATTGGCAGGTAAAGATTTAATGGCGTCATCAAAAACGGGCTCAGGTAAAACCTTAGCGTTTTTGTTACCCGCATTGCAAAGAGTCATTTCTACCCGCTCACTGTCGAAACGTGATCCTAGAGTCTTGATTTTATTACCGACCCGCGAACTAGCGCATCAGGTTTATAGTCAGCTTCGCCTCCTTGTCGCCAACACCCAATACAAGGCCATCAGCGTACTGGGCGGGGAAAACTTTAATGACCAAGCCAAAGCTCTAGCGAAAGAACCGCATTTCATTGTCGCGACTCCAGGCCGTATCGCCGATCATTTAGAACAGAAGCATCTTTTTCTCAATGGCTTAGAGTTATTAGTCCTCGATGAAGCCGACCGCATGTTGGATTTAGGCTTTGCCCCGCAGTTAAAAGCCATCAACGATGCAGCCGATCATAAACGTCGTCAAACGCTGATGTTTTCGGCCACTTTAGATCACGACGAAATCAATGATATCGCAGCAACATTACTAAAAAATCCAGCACATGTGGCGATTGGCGCGGCTCACTCTGAGCATAACGATATTCATCAACGTATCTTTTTATGTGACCACTTAGACCATAAAGAAGCGTTATTAGCCCGTTTGCTCAAAGATGAAACCCATAAACAAGTGATCATCTTTACCGCGACGCGTCCTGATACTGAGCGCTTAGCGGCTAAATTAACCGCGCAAGGTTTTGCGACCGCCGCCCTCAGCGGTGATTTAAAGCAAGCCGCACGAAACCAAATCATGGACCAATTTGCCCGTGGCCAACAACAAGTACTAGTGACAACCGATGTCGCCTCTCGCGGCCTCGATTTGCTCAATGTGTCCTTGGTCGTTAACTTCGACATGCCTAAATTTGCCGAAGAATACGTGCATCGTATCGGCCGTACTGGTCGTGCAGGCGCAAAAGGTGATGCGATATCGCTCGTCGGGCCAAAAGATTGGGACAACTTTAAGAAAGTCCAAGTCTTCCTCAGAAAAACCTTTGAGATCAGCACAATTCCAGGCCTCGAAGCTAAATTTAGTGGTCTAAAAAGCAAAGCTAAACAGACGCCAGTAAAACGTGTTGCTAAAGCGGAGCTTGCTAAAGGTAAGAGCAAAAGAACCAAAGCAACCACACCAGCACCGTCGCGGGATAAGCGTTTCATCACGGGCGTGGATGTCGGCGATGCTCCTATGCGTAGAAAACCTGCTGCGGCGCAATTACTGCAAGACAATGATACTGAAGAAGTTTAAAACTAATTTATGCATAAATGCCGATGGATTTAACATCAGATATTATCTCTGATACAAATCACATAGGCATGATCTAATACTGGAAATTGACATACTAAAATTATCAGTCTGTCGCCAAGCGAATCAAAAGCGCAGGGTAAACACTGATCCTCATGTCATTTCCAGCTACAATAGCGCTATTATCGATATTTTGAAGGTGTAACATGAGAGTTTGTGGTGTTGAATTAAAAGGTGGCGAAGCCATTATCAGTTTATTGAGCTATGAAGGTGAAACCTTCAATGTGCCAGAATGCCGTAAGGTGTCTTTCACCGTTTCCCAATCTGCTACCACAGAAGCTATTCGTGAGTTTCACTTCGCTTTTCATAAGCTTATGCAAGATTATCGCGTTGATGAAGTTGTCATCATAGAACGTGAGCAAAAAGGTAAACTCGCGGGTTCAGCGACAAGCTTTAAACTTGAAGCAGCCATTCAATTAGGGGAATTACCTGTCAGTCTATTGTCTCCTGTCACTATCAAAGAGCAAAACAAGCGCAATCCACCCCAAGTTGATTTCGATAGTTTAGATCTTAAAAAAGTACAGCAGTTAGCTTTCGAAGCCGCTTATGCCCATCAAAATCGCCGAATTTTTGGCAAAGTATAAGTAATGTGATGAACTCAGGCTCCGAAGTCATTCGGAGCTAAATCCTCTATGAATCCATTAAAGTACTTAAACGGTTACAGCCCTGATATTCAGCAGCAGGTACAGCAACATCTCGATGCTGGCACATTACCCAAGCTATTGCTGAAACGTCATACTGTCATACATAGCGTTCGTAGCGATAAAGCACTGTACGACTATACTCAGACGATTAAAAATCAATTTTTACGCCAGTCCTCCCCGCTCTCAAAAGTGATATTTGATGACAAAATTAATATTAGCCATCATGCACTTGGCTTGCATTCTTACGTAGCACGAGTTCAAGGCAATAAAATCAAAGCGAAGAACGAAATTCGCATTTCTTCGCGTTTAAAGCGTGTGCCAGAACCTTTGTTGCGTATGGTCGTTGTACATGAATTAGCCCATTTAAAAGAAAAAGATCACAACAAAGCTTTCTATAATTTGTGTACCCACATGGAGCCGGATTATCACCAGTTTGAATTTGATTTGCGCTTATTATTGACTTGCATCGACGCTAACATATCCCCTTATTCTGCAGATAAAGTCGACACCTGACCTTCGTATATTTTTCGCCCAAAACTTGACTGATAATAGTTTTCATTTAGAATGTTGTAGTATCTAGTGCTGCAGAATACTGTAATGACAATGACGAAACAGAATATCGACAAACTCTTAAGCAAGTGGTGTAAAAAGCAAGCTAAAAAGTTACTCAAAACACAGGCGAAATCTGTTTCAAGTTCAGGAAAAGCGATTCCATCCTTATCTCGACTGAACACCCTGACTGATAAATCTTTGACGAATAAAAAGGCTCAACGAAAGCACCTCACCCAATTACTCTCTAAGCATATTGCTCAGCAAGAATTTGCCCTTAGCAATAAATCAACACTCAAAAAACAATTAAAACTCGCAAAAGCTAAGTTTATTGCCGCAAATGATGCGACATTTTCATCGACTATTATTACTCGACTTTCTCCTTTACCCACAGAACACAGCTTTGCATTACGCCCCTTTAAAAAATCCCCCTGCGGTGGCTGTCCCGCATTAAAAGGTAAATTGTGCAAGTGCGCATTAAAAGTGATGCAAAGGCGCCACGCAAGCTGATAGGCACGATTTAGCACTGCATATTTGGTTCTCTGTTCAGTCCTTAATAAAAAACGTTATAAGCTCTTCAGCCGCACAATTTTCCTCTTCACAACCTTTTGAATGACTCGCTATACCACTTCTAACTGAAGATCCTATCTATTTTATCCCCTTATGTTTTATCGCCACGACTTCGAATCGAATAAATTTTAAGCTTTCATACAACTCGAACAGTACTCGTGATAGCAAAAAAATGCCTACCACAATAAGCATTTTGGAAACAAAAATGCCGATGAAATTTTCATTCCATCGGCATTGATAAACTCTTCTAGAAAGTCAGTGCTATTGTTTATTCAAACTTTGATACTATAAATTCTATTAGCTTAGGATTGGCTAACCTAAGTTCATTATAGCTTCACGACTCTTCACCATATTAGTGAATGTGCGTAAATCTTGATTCGCTAACTTGCTCGACATAGGAATATCGGCTTTCAACGGATCAACAGGTTTACCATTGATATGGAATTCATAATGCAAATGTGGACCAGTCGAACGACCTGTATTACCAGATAAAGCAATCACTTGACCGCGAGTTACACGTTGACCTTTACGCACTAACGCCTTAGACAAATGTAGGTAACGGGTACGGTACTTACCGCCATGTTCAATCACAATATACTTACCAGCAAACTGATGGTCAGTCACTAAACTGACAATTCCATCACCAGGTGCAATAACTTTAGTCCCGATTGGCACGGAAAAATCTGTTCCATTATGGGGAGAAATACGCCCAGTGATTGGGTGTTTGCGATGGCTGTTAAAACGTGAACTCATACGCGGTTGTTTAGCTAACGGATAACGTTGGAATGCCCGAACTAAACTCTGACCTTTAGCATCATAATAACTACCATCAGAATATTGATATGCACTAATTTCAGAACGACCACTTTTAATACTGACACCTAAAATTTGGCTACTTCCCGTCGGTTCACCTTCAACATATTGATCATTTACCAAAACGGAGAATTTGTCGCCAGCTCGTAAATCACGGGCAAAATTCAATTTTTCTTTGAGTAAATCTTCAATTCGCTGAATATCTGCAGCGGCTAAGCCCATTTTTTGTGCTGAAACGTAGAAAGAACCTTTAATATCACCAGTCAAAATTCGATTTTGCCAAACACCTTCAACGTTCACTTCTTCAACATTAAAACTACCGTCTTCATAACGTGTAAAAACCACTTGGCGGGCAGCGTTAAAATAAAGTTCTAATTTTTGTAACTGACCTTCACTATCAAGCCAAAATTGCATTCTGTTACCAGGTAACAAGGTATCAAGTGCCAAAATGTTTAAATCAGCTTCTAAAACCTTATACATAGTCTGCTGATCAACACCCGCCTTGGAAAATAACCCACTTAAGGTATCACCGGAAACGATAATTCGCTCAAACTGGGGAGCATTATTAATGAGTGCAGCTTGATCTAGGACTTCAGGTTCAGAAACTTGAGGGAGAATATTTTCAATATCGAGAACAACAGGGATACGCTGAGCAGTTGGCGTAACATGGTTATTATTCGGCATCAACATCGCAGCACCCATCAACAAACTACCCATTAATAGAATGTTCTTTTGGGTCGATGATAAGTTCTGCAAACGGGTTTGCGATAAGTTGATAAAGTTGGGTTTGCCTGTTTGCAACGCTTTTCACCTTTCGTTAACTTTGCGTTCTATTTTTGACCAGTCCCTTTGAGGGAAGCCCGAATTTTTTCCAACTTATATCAAAAAACCGATTATGACAAACGCTATTTCACTCTTTTGTTGTACCATTAATGAAAAACATGCGCTAGCTGGCATTTCCAACTCACTTTGTGTGTATTATCCGAATGTTAAACACACAGGAGATACAATAAATAACACTTATAAAACAATTTGTTATTTATCGCACTCTGTGAGAATGAGCAACTAAGGCAAAACTATCGTCATTTCGCTCCCATGTGAGGTTTTATTGATGTCGATGCGGGTATTTATCTGCTCTTTCATTTCCGACACGTGCGAGATCACCCCTATCATGCGGCCAGAGGATTGCAAATCCATCAGGGTCCGAATGGCCAGTTCTAAAGAATCTTGATCTAAACTGCCAAAGCCTTCATCGATAAATAAAGTATCGAGTTTAATACCACCTGCATAGGCTTGCACTACATCAGATAGGCCTAACGCCATAGATAATGCTGCCATAAAACTTTCACCACCGCTTAAGGTGGCCACAGGACGCACTTTGGAGGTATAAGCATCTTCTACTTCCAATTCGAGCCCAGAAGCTTTGTTACCCTTGGCCCTATCTTCCTTACGTAGTAAACGATAACGCCCTTTGCTCATTAGGTGTAGCCTGTGGCTTGCCTCTAACAACACATCGTCAAGCAGTACGCTTAACACAAAACGTTGCAGACTGATCTTATTACCTGTATTTCCATTAGCGACATCTGCAAGGGTGCCGATAACCGCATATTCATCTTCCAAAACCTTAGCTTTTGCATCGGCAATACTCAGCTGTGTTTGGGTTTGCATCAGTAATACTGTGCGAGTGTGAAGCAACTGCCATGCCTGCTCGGCAGCGTGTAATGCTTGCTGCGCGAACTCAAGCTCAGCAGCCAGCTTAATGCTATCGGGTAGTACTTTATCCTTAAGCTTAAGCGCTAACTGCTCGCACTGTGCCTTGGTCAAAGCACTGCGCTGCTGGTAAGCCTCAATCTCGCTGGCTAATGCACGATGTTGTTCTTCATCGAGCATGGCCTCAAATAAGGCCTGTTGATCGGCAAAACCTGCTGCGACTAATTGCTGATTGAGTTGCTGCTGTGCACGCGTTTGCTGGGCTAATGCCGCCTCAGCAGCATTTTCAGCACCATTAAGTGCCGCTTTAGCCGCAACAAAAGATTGGCCAGTCTGTTGTTGGAGATCCCTAACACTAGTAATCTGTTGCTTAATTTGGCTGATACTTTGCTGATTTTGCGCGATTGCTGCGGTTAAAGCCTCAAGCGTTGCAAGTGCAGATGGAACACTTTGCTGCATGTGCGCTAACTGCCCCTGCAATATATCCACTTTAGATTGCAGTGCACTGTCGTGTGTTTGTCCTTGCTCTAGCTTTTGTTGTAGATGCGTTTCCTGTGCGTGCAACAATGCAATCTCTTGCTGTAACAGCAGTAACTGCTGATGAGCTTGCTCCGCTTGAGTGAGTGAGAAAGCGTATTGCGACAAGGTATGTGTATGTTCGTCTAAAGGAATATCAACCGCTGTTCCCAATTGGACCGCGAGATCTTGTGCTTGCTGTTGCAAGGTTTCTAACTGCGTTTGTAGCCCACGATATTCCGCTCTGGCTTTGCTCAGGATTTCTTGGGCATTCGTTTCAACCTCTAGTGCTAATTGCAGCGCTTCATCACTTGGGAGTGGCTCTTGGCTTTGTGCTGGCTGTGGATGTAATTGGCTGCCACAAACGGGGCAAGGTTCATCTTGCTGTAATTGCCGCGCTAAAATAGCGGCCTGTCCTTGATGCCAAGTCAACAATAAGGCTTTATATGCAACCTGTGCTTGCTGATGCTGAGTACTGAGTTGTTGCCCTTTGACTTTAGCCTCAACAAGTTTTGCCTGTGTGGACGATACCCTTGCCGCCACTTGTTGCCATTGCTGATAGGTAGACAATAACTGCAGTTGCTGCTGATGCGCTTGTTGCAATGAGAGGCGTGTTTCGCTGTTGGCCTGTAGTTGCGGCAGAGCGGATTCCAATTCACGGCGTTTTTGGACTGCGGTGGTTAACTCATTTTTGCTGTTCTGAAGTTGTGTTTTCGCGCTAATGAGCTGCGTTTGCTCTTGTTCAAGGGTTTTATTAAGCCTATCCAATTCCCTGAGCTGCGGCCCTAAGGCATTCAGTTGCTGTTTAACCTGTTCCTGTTCGAGTAACGACGCTTCCAACACGGGCAAATCAGCGGCCTTAAGCTCTGCGTTATCGAAGGCTTGTTTAGCATTAATTAATACTGTTTTCGCATGTTCAAGGGCAAGACTTGCCGCCTTGGCTTCCTGCTCACGGGCCACAAACACCTCAAGCATGGGTGCCAAGTGCTGCGCCTGTTTGGCCAAATTCAGTTTATAGGTTTGCGCAGCCATGTTTTCTTGCTGCGCATCAAGCGCTACTACCGTTTGAGTTAAGGCATCAAACTGCGCAAATTCGGCCAATAAATGCTGGGCGGCATCGCTGGTTTTTATCACCCATTGTTGCTGCTGTAATGCCTGTTCTTTCGCACTTTGGGCTGTTTCAAGTTCTGGCGTAAGCTTGGCTAATTCACAGCTAAGCTCGTCATCGGATGCTAAACCCGCACTTTGTAAAATGCCATCACGGCGGCTGCGTTGATCTTTCACTAAGGCGCGGATATCTGCAGCCTTACTTTTTAAGGAATCTTCAATACGTCGGTATATATGTGTTTGAAATAGCTGACTAAATATCAGTTCTCTGGCTTTAGAGTCTGCCATTAACAATTCGCGAAATTTTCCCTGCGGCAACACCATCACTTGGCGAAACTGCTCCACATCGAGGCCAGTTAAGGCTTCAATCTCAGCAGTTGCCTCAGAGACTTTGCTCGCTACAAGCAAACTTTCATTACCCGCGGCGTCTATCTTATATAACTGAGCTTCGGGCTTCTGCACCGTTGAGCCATCACCGCTTTTTTTAACTCTGTCTTGTTCTGGCACACGGCGAATACGATAACTGCTATTACCCAACTGAAAACTAAAAGTGACTTCTGTTAGCAAACTATCATCGGCCATATCGCAGCGCATCTGGCTGCCTTCACGCTCATTACCCGTGGTTTTGCCATAGAGGGCAAAGCAAATACCATCGAGCAAGGTCGTCTTACCCGCACCAGTGGGTCCATTGATCAAAAATAACGGATTAGTCCCTAAGGCCGTAAAATCAAGTTCTTGAGTCGATGCAAAGGGGCCAAAGGCTGACATGGAAAGGCTAAGTGGTCTCATGCTTGGCGCTCCTCATTGTGTAGCTTAGTCAGGAGTTCATCCATCACGGCTTGCTGTGCTTGTGTTAATGACTCGCCGGACACTTGAGAGAAAAAGTCACGGAACATGTCCATCTCGCCTTTTTTGATATGATCTCGGCTCAAGGTGACTTGTTGCTGCCCCGCCATCAGACCAGTCCGCTCTAAATGCAGCACATTAGGGTAAACGGCTCTCAATTTTCCCATAGCATCTAAAATGGCATGTTTATCAAGGAGTCTGACCATAAGGTAGTCCTCACGCTTGATATCCGTTTTACCTTGGGCGAGTAATGTGGCTAACTCCCCTTCTAAGATACGGACATCGCGTATCGACGTTAAAGGCAATAAACTAATTTTAATCGGCGTTTGCGCGCTAAGTTCGACTAAGGTCACCGACTTATGTTGATGTTGTTCGCTAAAGGAATACTTCAAAATCGATCCTGAGTAGCGCACATGCTCTGCACCTTTGTATTGCGGTCCGTGCAAATGCCCAAGAGCGACATAATCAAACTCAGTAAATAGCGTTGGCGATATTTTATCGGCGCCACCAATGCTCAGTGGCCGCTCAGATTCTGACTCGCTACCACCATCCAAAAAACAATGGCTTATCACCACTTTAGGCAAACCTTGGCTATCGTGCTGGCGTACTTGTTCAAGCAATAGCGTCATTGCGGCCTCATGGCTTGCCGCCTCACACTCAAAAACTTGGCGCACTGTGGCAGGTTCGGCATAGGGCAAGGGATAAAACACCACATCACCGCTTGAACTCGATAAAGTAATGGGATGAATGTCAGCACTCAAAGGCCCAATAATATGTAACCCACTTGCCGCCATTTGTTTTGCTGCAAAACCTAAGCGCTCGTGACCATCGTGGTTACCCGCAATCATAATGACTTGCAAACCTAAATCATGCACTAAGCGGTTAAGCACATCATCTAACAGTGCGACCGCATTTGCAGGCGGAATCGATCTGTCATAAATATCCCCCGCCACAATCACGGCATCCACCTTGTGTTCATCCGCTAGAGCAATAATTTGCTCGAGCACAAAGACTTGATCATCCAGTAGTGATTGATTGTGTAATTGACGACCTATGTGCCAGTCCGAGGTGTGGATAAATTTCATAATCGCTCTTTTAAAGAAGTGGTGGCGCTAAACCCGAGCGCACATGCCGCCCGTCGATGCAAAATAAGACTGGCAAGATAGACACTGCACTTATATCAATCGGATTAAATATGTACACAATATTTAAAATACACACCAAAACAATAAGAAGCCTAAAAAGTGTATTAAAAATGACAGGTAATACTATTCAAAAAACTTGAAAGAGTACACCTAACTCAAAGTAGGATGAGACGTTTTAAGTCGTCATTTGGCGGATCTTTTGGGTGATATCCACCTCGGCTTAACTTTTGAGCCAAGATGGACGCCACTAAGCTACACTCATGCGCAGCTTAAAGAGCGTCTATTGATGAGTGAGTTTTATAAAATGCTTAATATCAAATAGTTTACGAAAATAAATTATATTGGCTCGCCAAAAGTTTAAAACTCATAGCAAGGGACATAGTCACCACCAATGGCTTGATAATCTTTGTACCTTTAGTGACCACGAGACGAGAACCCAAGGTTGCGCCAATCGCTTGCCCTGCCAGCATGACTAATCCTAATAACCAAATCACTTTTCCGCCCAAGGCAAAGAAGATCAGCGAAGCAATGTTAGTGGAGAAATTAAGTAGTTTTGCGTGGGCAGTTGCCTTCGCCAAACCAAACCCCGCTAACGATACAAAGGCCAGCGCAAAAAAGCTCCCAGTACCAGGGCCAAAAAAGCCATCGTACAATCCCACGCCCAATGCCGCAGTAAAGGCAAATGCGGTAGGAGTCAGCACTTGATGTTTGTCATCTTCAGAAATCTTTTTCGAAAATAAAAAGTAACAACCAATAGCCAAAATCAAAAAAGGTAACATCAACTCCAGCACTTCAGTATCGACGAGTTGAACTAGAATCGTACCCAATGCCGCACCGATAAATGCACAAATCAAGGCTAACTTAACGGATTTAAGATCAACCAGCCCTTTACGGACAAAGTACAAACTCGCAAAAAAACTGCCGCCACAGGCCTGCAGCTTATTTGTCCCTAAGGCAACCGCAGGCGGCAAGCCTGCCCACATAAGTGCAGGAATGGTCAGCAAGCCTCCGCCACCAGCGATTGAGTCAATAAAACCAGCCACCATAGCGACGGCAAAAAGTATCGCTGCGATTTGTAGAGTCAGTTCAAATTCCATGATGATTTATTATTCTTCTGATAAAAAAGAGAGTGATTGCCGAACATTAGACTGCGTTTGCCAAATAAACGCAAAGGAGTTATTGTCGGCACAGCGTGAGATAAACTCACACAAAATCCCGAGTCCTGTTCTGATTTTCCAGCAGTAGGAAATAAAATGTTTGCCGAACTACCGCCCCTCAATTCTCTCCGTGCCTTCGAAGCCGCAGCACGTTTACAGAGCATGACATTAGCCAGCAAGGAGTTGCATGTCACCCATGGCGCAGTCAGCAAACAAATCAGAGTATTGGAGGATTATTTAGGTTTTGCGCTCTTTGTACGCTTACACAAAAAAGTCGGTTTAACCGATGAAGCCAAACGCTATTTACCCCATGTTCAAGCCGCTCTGCAAACACTATCTAGTGCTACCAGTGACTTGCGCCGTCAGCCCACTAAGCCGCAAACCTTAGCCATCAATGTGCTGCCAAGCTTAACCATCAATTGGCTCATTCCAAGAATGGAGCAGTTTAAATCCCGCCATCCACACTTGTATGTCGACTTATCCATTGGCGACTTTGCCGTGGATTTTAGCCAAGGTCGTTATGATATTGCGATCCGTAGTAGCACAGTTATCCCTAAGGGCGCGAATTATATCAAGCTGATGGATGAGGATTTATGCTTAGTTTGCGCGCCTTCACTAGCGCCTAAACTGCAAAATATCGAGGACATTAATCATGTCACTTTGCTTAAACACACCACCAGACCAGAACTTTGGGAGTATTGGGCGGAAAAGGTGGGTTTAACACTCACCCAAGCACAAACCTTTGGTGTCGAGCATTTTTATATGTTGAGTCAAGCGGCTGCGAGTGGCATGGGCGCAGCACTTATTCCGCGATTCTTCATCGAAGAACAACTGGCAAATGGCAGCTTAGTCATCCCCTTCGACGCCCCCTTTACCAGTCCCTATCGATATTATTTACTCACCCCAAAATCCCCAAGCCTGCCGTTAAAAGCTCAAGCTTTTATCGACTGGTTATTAGAGATTTTTGCGCCCTATCGTCATTAATCTGCATTAATCTGCATTAAACGTATCTCAGTTTAAGCGAGGCACAATAACGCTATAAGTGCCAAACGAGGCTATTGAGATCACTAACGGAGCGCAGAAAAACATCAATAAAAAACCACCCAAAAGGTGGTTTATTAGATTCAAGGCTTAAAGCGCATCAAAATTAGTGATTGCAATGCTCACCGTGAACATGGTCATGGTCATCATCGTCCATAAACTCATCGTCACCGTCTTGATGTTGCATTACGCCCCAACCGTCGGTCATGCCGCCGAATTCGGCAGCAAAATCATTTAGCATGACTTCTTGTTCAACCAATGTATCGTACTCAGGCACCATATTGAGACAAACAATGATTTCCCACTTACCAAGCTCATCATTCAGATTCAGCTCAAGCTCGCCTTCCAAGTCAGAATTTGTTAATTCTTCTAACGCAGTTTCAGCATCGCGTTGGTCATCAAAAACCAAAAAGAAATCAACATCTAACTCTTTAGTTAAATCGATTCCCGCTTCAGCCATTGCGGCCAGCATTTTACCATTGTCATCATCTGGAAATTGCATTTCTTGCTCCACTGTTTCAGGCTTATTCTGCCGCAATGATTTGAACTGATTCACCATTAAAGCTGACGATGTCGCCCGCGATAATTTTTTTACGTTTACGAGTTTCAACTTCACCATTCACAGTGACTTGACCTTCGTCGATAAAATGTTTGGCTTCACCACCCGCATTGCTCATGCCTTGCACTTTTAATACTTTGTACAATTCAATGAAATCTTCGCCAGAATGCAAAGCCAATTGATTAATTTGCGCCACTTAATACACGCCTTCTAAAAATAAACCTGCGGCATTATACCAGCACAGTACAAAATTCGCTGAAGATAATTTGGCTATAGACGTCTTTCATCGGCGAGTAGGCCAAAGGCTGATTCATCGAGCCAGTTTTCACCTATTTTGAATTGCTGCCTGAGTAAACCTTCAAGCCGAAAACCACACTTTTCGAGTACTCGTGCCGATGCGTGATTATCTTTAGCACAATGACCAACAAATTTATGTACATTAAAACTTAAACAGGCCCAATCAATGACCGCCATTAAGCTCTCAGTCGCATAACCTTTACCGTGCCCCTCGACTGCCAGTAAATAACCCACTTCGGCACGCTGTTCCTCGAAACTTTGACAATAAAGGCCCGTTAAACCGATAAACTGCCCAGTATCAACGGTCTCAATCACTAAGGTCAGCCAATCGCCAGAACCGTAGAACCAAGTATCAGAACGCTGCTGAAACTTACTGCGGATCACCTCTTGCGACTCTGGAACGCGTACAAAACGATTAATCTCAGGATCGTTATGCAGTGCATAAAAATGTTCCCAATCACTATCTTGTAAGCTCCTGAGTTTCAATCTATCAGTGTAGAGTTCCAGCATAGTGACTCCGTGATGAGCATATAAAACAAAACGGCAGCAAACGCTGCCGTATCAAACAAGCTGTATTAGATAAGCGGCAAAACTTACGCGCGGCTGGTCACTTCAAGTAAATGAAAGCCAAATTGCGTTTTCACGGGTCCTTGTACTTCATTTAATGGTGCACTAAAAACCACTTCATCAAACTCTCTGACCATCATGCCAGGACCAAATGACCCCAATTCGCCGCCTTGGGCACCTGATGGGCAAGAAGAGTGTGCGCGAGCAATTTGAGCAAAATCTGCGCCTTCCATTATTTGCTGTTTCAGCGCTTGACACTGCTCTTCACTGCTGACTAACAAATGTCTTGCTGTTGCCTGGACCATAGTAAAACTCCTGTAAGGATCATGAGACATTTGCCCCAAATATCATTGAGTTCCCACTAAAACATTCGTTTTAACAGGTTTGGAATCAACAGTATAAAAACTTTCTGTTGAATAAAAAAGTCTTAAAATGCCGTCACTGACAACAAAGTCAATTAACGGCATCTTACACGGCTAAGCTTGTTTCGACGCAATCCAACGATCGATCTTGTTTTCCATGACCGCCATGGGTAATGAACCTGAGGTGAGGATTTGATCGTGGAACGCTTTAAGATCAAATTTATCACCCAAGGCTTTTTCTGCGCGGGCACGCAGTGCCAAAATCTTCAACTGACCGACCTTGTAAGACAAAGCTTGACCAGGGATCGCCATGTAGCGCTCCACTTCAGCGACTATGTCACTCTCAGCCATAGGCGAGTTGTCTTTCATGTACTGAATCGCCTGTTCACGACTCCAACCTTTAGAATGAAGGCCAGTATCAACCACTAAGCGCATGGCACGCAGCATTTCATCGGAAAGCTTACCAAAATACTGGTAAGGGTCGGTAAATAGCCCCATCTCAATACCTAAGTATTCAGCATAAAGTGCCCAACCTTCCTCGAAAGCGGTATAACCGCTAAAACGCTGGAACTCAGGCACACCAGTCAGCTCTTGTTTGATCGCGATTTGGAAGTGATGCCCAGGAGCGGCCTCGTGCAAAGATAAGGTCGTCATCCCCCACTTAGGCTGTGCTTTGAGGTTATAAGTGTTGATATAAAACACCCCTGGACGGCTACCATCCACCGCAGGCGCTTCATAAGAGGCACCCGCTGCCGATTGTTCTCTAAAACTTTCAACCGGCTTAACCACATAATCAGCCTTTGGCATCACATTAAAGTAGTTAGGCAATACATGATTGATTTTATCTTTTAATACCATATAGCCATCAATCAAGCCTTGGCGATCGCTATAGAAATACTGCGGCTCTGAAGATAAAGACGCAAAAAACGCCTTCAAATCGCCCTTAAAACCAACCTGCTCACGCACCTTATCCATCTCAGATAAAATTCGCGCCACTTCACCTAAACCAATTTGATGAATTTCATCTACAGACATAGTGGTGGTCGTATGTGAGTTCGCCAGATGCTGATACCAAGCTTTACCGTTAGGCAAACCTGACCAACCATCAGTCGCCCGCGATTTAAGTAAATAGGTTTGCTTAAAGTAATCGCGTAAGTTCGTTAACGCTGGCACGATACGCTCGGCTATCATGGCTTGATAACAAGCTGTCAATTCCGCTTTATCTTGCTCTGAAAAACTTTCGGGAAAATGCTGGATTGGCGAGTAAAAAATACTCTGAGTCGCATCCGTCGTTAACATAGCATCTAACTGAGGAATAATGCGCTCTACCAACACTCGAGGTAGTACCACTTTACTTTCAATGCCTTGATTCATACGATTTTCAGCAAGTGCGACCCACTTGATAAAACCATCGACTCTCTGTTCCCAATTACGGTAATCTTGGACAGTCTTAAAAGGTTGTGCACTTTCGCCACTTCCCAGCTGCACCATAGTAATAACAGTGCTATAGAACTGGCTTATCGGCATAAAGCGTGAAGGGAAAGTTTCGTCCACTAACGCCATATCACGGTCATAGACGAACAGGTCATAACTTAACTGTAGATCCGCAGGCAGTTGCTTTGGATCTATCGCACGCACCTGAGCTAAATAGTGAGTGTTAAGATCATGACGAGCCTTAAGGTAATCCTCAGTTAAATCCCCACCGAAATCGGCGTTATAGTCATTAACACCGACAAAAGTGGCGTAGATGGGCTCAAGCTTTAGGTAATCTTTAAAATAAGCATCCACAAGCGCTAAGTAATGCTGCTCTGCCGTTTGAGTTTCGCCCTGCACAGCTGTCGTATTAGCCGAGCTATTTTCTTGAACTGCAGTGGCTTCAGGTTTAGAACAACCTTGAAGGGTGAAGATTAACGCTATCGAACCTGCCAATAAACCCAATTTCATTTTAATATTTCTCCTTTTTGGCCCGCTATTGCAGAACTGTTTCTATACTTAGTCCAAGGTCTGCTATCGGAGTTAATCTATGATCTACTCGTTCCGCAACTCAGGTTTCAGGGATCCTGAAACTGGAGTCTATAACCAAACCTATTTCATGGAAGTATTCAACCGAGAATGGCATCGTCACATGAGAGACCACCAAAGCTTGGCACTATTGTATCTGTGCCCTCACATTCATGAAACCGTCAAACAACCCCATTTACTCGAATTCTTTACTAAACAAGTGCAAGAAGCGCTATTAAGAGCAACAGATATGATTGCTAGACTAGATCACAATCACTTTGCGTTGGGTTTGTTCAATATAGATGAGGTGGGGACGGAAGTAGTGTTAAAGCGAATAGAACAACAAATATCTGACTTTAATCAAGATTTTGGTAAACATCATAAACTGACAATCGACTATAAACTGGCTGCCTGTATTTGCCTACCTACACAGGAAAGTAAAATAGAGTCACTCTTCAGTAATGTCAGCCAACTTTCACAACAACTTGAAAAAAATCATGATCAATCACAAGCTTTAATCCGCTTACAGTAAATAGGTTTATTGATACCAAAGAAAAAGCCCCTTGCGGGGCTTTCGATTCAAACACTAAACTGCGAAGTAATTACAGCGTGATATTATGCATACGTGCTTTCTCTTTAATATAAGAGATATAGCTATTTGCACTCTTCTGTGTCTTCTTATCATTAGCAGCTAACACTGCACGATTATAAGCAGACTTATACTGTTTCAAACTTAAATGAGCCAAAGCTAATTCGAAGTTTGCTTCACCAGGATGCTCAATACCCATTGATATGGCTTTTTCAAGCACAGGGATCGCGGCTGTATATTGTTCATTCAAGTTTAATAAGCGACCTTGTTTCAAGTAAGTCTTGCCATCATTGCTGATAGCTGCAGCTTTACCGTAATACTCAGCAGCTTGCTTAAACTCTTTCGCATTTTGATAGAAACCCGCCAAAATCTCTAAAGACTTAGCGTCCTCAGCGATCATGCCTGATTTCATATGTTTCTGATAAATTTTAGCAGCTTGATAAGGAGCACCTTTTTGTGCCATTAACTGCGCTAAACGCGTAATATTGCCCGCGCTATCTAAGAAACCATTTCTATAAGCCAAATCGTAAGTTGCAAGAGACTTGTCATAGTCTTCAACCATCAAATAAAACTGTGCTAATTGAACCCACAATCTGCCATCATCCGGGAATAAAGGCACCATGACTTCTAACACGCCAACAGCATTCTTGTACTTCTTCTGATTGAAGTAAGCTGTCAGTTTCATTTGATACAGACCTTTATCAGGAGCTTCAGCTAATGAAAGACCTTTGTCGGCCACTTCAATCACTTTATCCCACTGCTTCAGTT
Source organism: Shewanella sp. SW32 (assembly GCF_025653365.1). Taxonomy (NCBI): domain Bacteria; kingdom Pseudomonadati; phylum Pseudomonadota; class Gammaproteobacteria; order Alteromonadales; family Shewanellaceae; genus Shewanella; species Shewanella sp. SW32. The sequence continues at coordinate 65,482 of NZ_JAKKSJ010000013.1, forward strand.
CTGAATGCGCAATACCAATACGGCGATACATTTGAGAATCGGCTTTACAAGTAAATTCCATCCACTTGTAATAATAAGGAATCGCTTCCTTAAACTTTTTCTCTTGTAATAGCAAATCAGCATAAAGACGCATAGTTGCAGCATGATCTGTACCACCTAAAATATCAGCTTCAACAGCTTGTTTTAGGTACTTGATCGCGGTATCCATTTTGCCTTTCTCGGCATAAAAGTTACCCAACATACGTGCAACATAGGCTTTGTCGAAGTCGTTCTTGGCATTTGCCTCTAGCAAAATAGCAATAGCTTCATCGACCTGACCATTGGTATAAGCTTCAAATGACTTCTGAACTTTCTTCGCCGCACTTTCACCCACAGCTTTAGATTGACGTTTGTCGATAGCACACTTTTCTTCTGCGACTGCAGATGAAAGAGTTAATGAACCGCCACAAACAGAAAGCAATAATAGAACTGCGATTTTATTAACATTACGCATTATTGGTTGCCTCCTTTATCTAAGGTGAAGTCTAGTTGTACTGTCATACCAGGTTGTTTCAATGGCTTGCCATCAACAATCTTTGGCTTGTACTTCCACTTCTTCAGTGCACGAATCGCTTCTTTATCAAATAAGCGTTTTGGTTCTGCTTGAATAACTTCAACGTCGTCGATACCACCGAGTTCGTTAATGGTAAAACGAAGTTGTACCCAACCTTCTTTACCATCACGCGCCGCAGCAATTGGATACTGAGGTTCGATACGAACGATAGGTGTAGCATCACCATCGCGAGTCATCATATTACCTAATTTAAAACCACCTGCTGAGTGACCTCCTGCTTCTACACCACCCATATTGAACGACATTGCTGTGTCAATATTGCTCGAAGATTCTGGCGGCGTTGCCTCAGGCTTCTGTGGCTGTTCTGGCGGTGGCGGCGGCTTAGGCACTACCCTTGGCTTATTCTGTGCTTTTGAATCCTGTCTATCCATAGTGATTTCAATTACAGGGGTCTCGGCCGATGTTTCGCCGCGCTGTGCGCCGCCACCGACCAAGAACGCCATAAAAGCGAACAGACCAAAAGTCACAGCAGCACCAATAATGATCGATACTAGTGCTCTTAGCATATTAATCGTTCCCCGCAGATACCGAAATTTTATCTATACCAGCCGCTTTGACTTGGTCTAGAACTTTAACAACTAAGCCGTGCATTGCGTCTTTGTCAGCCTGAATTAATACAGCAGCTTCAGGAGCTTCAGCCAGCATGCGCTCAACGTTTGCCGTTACACGCTCGATATCAACCTGACGGTTTTCCATCATGATCACGCCTGTTTTACTGACGCCGATAAAGATGTTAGCCGAAGGCTTTGAAGTCGCTTGCGAAGCTTTGGGTTTGTTATAATCCAAACCAGAAGGTTTCACAAATGACGTTGTTACAATGAAGAAGATCAACATGATAAACACGATGTCGAGCATCGGTGTCATATCAATTTGCGCTTCCTCGTCTACACTGGAATGCTTTTTACGTGCCATGTTCAATCTCTCTCTAGTGGTGCGGCATGCTGTCTTTTAGCTTTTCTAAACTGATTTTCATTTTTACATCCAGACGAGTACTAAAGAATACTCCCGATAATGCTGCAACCATCCCCGCCATCGTGGGCATAGTCGCCATTGAAATACCAGCCGCCATTAAACGAGCATTACTCGTCCCCTGAACTGCCATCACATCAAACACTGAAATCATACCGGTTACGGTACCTAACAAACCTATCATAGGACAAATAGCTACTAAGGTTTTAATCATCAGCATACGTGCATTCAAATCTTGCTTCGCTTGGGACAGCCAAGCTTCACGGATACGGTGTGCGTACCAAGAGGTTGTTTCCTCTCTAGCATCCCACGCAGATATGATAGCTTTATGTTGCTTTGGTGATATCCAATTAAGATACCAATAACGCTCAAGCATCAATACCCACATGAAGAACAATACAAACGCAACCAACCAAAGGACGTTTCCTCCAGCGGCCATGAAGCCCCTGACGGAATCCCATATGTCCATCAGGTATAGCATCATTAGTTAGCCCTCTTCTCAGCATGTGCTGCGATAATGCCCGCACTTTGCTCTTCCAAAATTTGGGTGATGGATTTGCTACGCGCAACGAGTATTGCATGTAGTAACATCAGTGGCAGAGCCGCAACCAGACCTTGTACTGTAGTAACCAGAGCCATAGAGATACCACCCGCCATCAGTTTAGGATCGCCAGTACCGAACAGTTGGATACTTTGGAAGGTCGCAATCATACCAGTTACTGTACCTAGCAGACCTAACATTGGGCCGATAGCTGCAATGACTTTCAAAATTGAAATTCGAGCTTCTAATGCAGGCGTTTCTTTCAGAATAGCTTCATCCAGTTTCAACTCTAATGTTTCAACATCAACATCTTTGTTTTCATGGTAAACCTTCAAGATACGACCAAGGGCATTGTTACCTGGATTATCAACATTCTTAGCTTGGCGTTTAACTTTTGCACCGATAGCTGCCAGCACAATGAAACGCTCAACCGCAATTAATAAACCAATAGCAAGTAATATCAGAATAATATAACCAATGGTACCGCCTGACTCGATACGATCTTCCATGCTAGCTTTGTTCGTAAAGATGTTTAACAGTACGCCACGTGCAGGGTCGATATAGAAAGGTGCTGTACCAGAAGCCGTTTCTTCCCATTTAGCAACAGCGCTAACTTGATAACCTTCAGGTTGTTGAGATAACTGCTGAATTAAACCTAATTCAGGGTTATATACAACGTATTTACCGTCAGCCGTTAAGTTATAAGCACCAATACGATGAATAGTCGTCGTTTTCACGTTACCATCAATTTCGGTAACAGAACCTTCAAACTTAACCACTTTGCCAGATTGCGCCATTTCAAATAGCTGCTCTTGCCAAAATTGTTCTAACTCTTCAATTTTTGGCAATTGCTTACGGGCACCTAAATCAGCGATAAATTTATCGCGATTTGGGAATTGAGCACTGATGTTAGAGCTTGCCAGTTTACCAGCGAAATCACCGGCTTCACCTTTAACGACACCAAACATTTCACCCAAGTCACCTTGAGCCGTTTTTAGATCTTCTTCTAACTGAGCAATTTTACGCTCGTTATCTAAGAACGCTTGGTTTAAATCTTTACCACGTTGCTTTTCAGCAGCTAACGCATTTTTTTCTTTTTGCAGTAAAGCGGCCTTATCGCCACGCTCTGCTTGGAACTCTTGCTCACGCTTGCTGTTGACTTTACCTTCTGCAGCGCGTTCAACTTTAACTTGTTGCAATAATTGGTCAATTGACTTAGGCGCATCAGCAGCGCTCGCCATACCAGCAGTTAAAGAGAAACTTGCAGCCAACACAGCTGTAGTAATTAACTTCTTCATTATTGTGCAGTCTCCGCAGCAGGAATTGGTAACGCGAATAGATCTAGAGCGCCTTGTTTACGGGCAATGCGGATACCTTTGGTCAGTTCACGCAAATAGCTGTCATCTAACTTATCCCAACCCTTAGATTCTGGGTTGTACATCCAGCCAGTCTTTTGATCTAAACTCTGTGCATAAAGAGCAACACGACCTAAGTTAAAGAAGTCAACCAACACTTCTTTACCATCTAGGTTTAACTTACCTTGGTTAACGGCAACAGCACTACCGTATTCACGCTCAATACTATAAGCATCAAGAATTAGACGATATTTTTCTGCTAGTGTGACTTCGGCAGTATTAAGAAGTTTTTTCAGTTCATTAACACGATTAGTGCGTATTTCAGAATTAAAAGGTAAATCTAATTGAACAAACTGTTCTAATGACTCAACCATTTTAAACATTAATGGCACAACACCTTGGCGAAGTTTATCAACACCATTGATGTCACCCTGCACTGAATCCATTGTCTTTTGTTGATCAGCGACTAAGCTTGCAACGTAATCGTTATATGATTTCAGTGATTCGCGCTCATCTGCGACAGAACCATACTCAAAAAGCATGTCTTGTGCTTGATCGAAATACTTATCAACGTTCTTTTGCGACGCAGCAGCATCAGCATGGATCATACTATCCGCTTTCTGCACGTCGGTAAGAGGATCTGCAACTACTAAGTTGCTGCTCGCTAATGCCAGCACGCCAACAAGTGCAGTAGCGATTTTTGTTCTATTGCTTACCTTGGACATAGTTCCCAACCAATTTGAAGTGAATAAAAAGGTTTAACTTACCAGCAACATAACGACAAGGAATAAATACTTGCCGAAAAAATTTCTGTAAGTTCGTCTTTCTCTTGTGATTCTTAGTTTTTTCTTCCCTTTCCTACGCCCTTACAGGCATAGACCCGCTGGCATCATTTCACAAAATGTTGACCTGTGTCAACATTTCAGACGACTAAAAACTAGTGTAAAGAAGCGCTAATAATGAAATTTTTTACGAAAGGTGTTTTTTTAGACAAAAATGAATCTTTAGGGTTATTACTTTTTGTTCCAAAAAATAATAAACTAATTTAAACCCTATAAAATCATAACGATAGCTAAAGACCAACTTTGTGTGTCCTGTTTATTAAAATTAACATTTTTTAACATAAAGACGACTCAAATAGATGCTCTTTACTCAAATCCCCCGATAAGATTTACTTAACTTGAACTCAGTGTAAGAACATCAGAACTAAGGGCACAAGTGATAGGATCTTTCGACCTCAAATAACCCCATCACACAGAAGAGCCTTTATACAACAAGTTAGTGGAAGTGTTTTGTGATATCTATGATGTTCCTATGTTGTCATCATAGAATTAGAGAAAACTTCATTAGCTGAAGAGACGCACTAATCGCATCGCAATAAATGAGATCATGACCACCATTATCTTCTTCCAGATGCCCACCATAGTGCTTTCAAAAACGTCTACACAGGCAAATGACTCATTTTTACAAGTTAACTTTCCAAAATTTACTCAATTACACCCCTTTTCTTGGAGTTTGGAGTAATGACTAGGATCTGTTGCTCTTTCGAGAGTGATATTTAGAGAACATAGCAAGACGTTATTATTTGTTTTACAAAAAACTAATAACTTCAAGCCATGCCAATATTTATGCTAACTGATATACAGGGAAAAGCTATTTCATTTAAGTAATGGAAAGCATAGGCCATGTTTATGATAAGCCTGAACATAGACAAACATTCGAAGACATTCTTTATCGCTTTCGACAGCTATTCCTTTGCAAGATTTGCCCGAAGAGTTCGATCATTGGAGTACAATCTTTAGACGGCTTCATTTATTGTCTAAAAAAGCATGCGGGCTTACCTATAAAAAGCCTTAGCTAGACTTGCTAACATGGAATTACTCTTTATCCATGACTCGCTCGTGCGCGCACATCAGTACACTACTGATGCAACCACACAGAGCAATGAGCGCCTAAGTAAAAGTCGAAGCAGCAATTAAACCCAAATTCACTTAGCGGTCAATAGCGGAGAATTACCGATTTATGTCGAATTATCAGAAGGCCAGAGACACTATATTACTATCGCACCCAACCTCATTGTGCACTTAAAGCAGGTTGATACTGTGACTGCTGATAAAGGTTATGGAAGTGATACTTTTCGTGAATTCTCCGCAAATAAAGATGGGAAATCAGTTATCTCAAAGCGCAACTATAACAATACACTTCAAGTGAAGGTTGATTGGTATTTATATCGACATTTGGTGGAGAATAATTTTGAAAAATTAAACACTGCCGAGCAATATAAAAAATTAGCGAAGAATTACGCCAATATGGTTTCACTGGCATTTACGTTAATGTGGTTACCATGTATAGCCTGAGTAATACTTATATAACAAAAACAATAAGCCCTAATCTAAGCAGCATATTTACATGACTTTACTTACTAATAAAAAAACCGGATCAACATTGATCCGGTTCCATTCTGTAATAGTCTAATTACCGATAGTCAGTCATTAAAACTTGGCAGTAACACCAGCATAGAAATAACGTCCTGTTACATCATAAGCCTCTGACGCAGTATTGATACCTGTTGAGCCAGAATTAGAGCCTTGAGGCAATAATGGAGGTTGTTTATCAAATAAATTACGGACACCTACCATTGCTTCCCACCCATTCGCAAATGTATAACTAGCATTTACATCATGGTATATAACCGCATCAATCTCGTTAAATGTAGTTAATGAAGCACCATCTGTAAAATTACCATTACTTTCATCTACTGAGTCAACAACTGCATCCCAGTAACGCATACGCCATGCAAAGCTCATCTCATCAAGAGCATAGGATAAATTCAAGTTAGCTCTATGTTCTGGATGCGTAACATCACCGACATAATCAATGGCCTCACCAGATAGAATGCCTGTAACAACATATTCATTAGTGTAGTTCCAAACTAGTTGAGCTTTAAAACTACCAGGCCCTAAATCAGTCGTATAATTAAATTCAGCATCAATACCTGAAGTATCAATGTTATTTTCGTTAGATGTACCTGAATGAACTTCAATCAAAGCACCTTTAAAGTCACGTACAGCAGCTCCATTACAATTTTGTGAGAACTGACTTGCATCAACATCAAAACAGCGGTTCAACACTGTCGTGCGACTTGTTGTAGAAATTGCATCCTTCACAGATATATCATAGTAATCTAACGTAAATGCCAAATCATCAACGATTTGCCAAATAATACCTGCACTCCAAGTATCAGCAGTTTCCGCTTTGACATCAGGGTTACCACCTTGTGTACCACCAGTGGCCTGACGCTCTGCTTGAGTTAACTTAAAGACTCCATCAGCAGCGATTCGATCACTTACAGATTGGATTGCACGACAATTAGCCGCCGCATTTCCAGCAGTTGTTGCAGTCACACCATCACAAGGATCGGCTACAGTAGCAAAAGTTTCACCACGCCCTCCGTATAAATCAGAAATATTTGGAGTACGTATAGCTGTGGCAGCAGAAGCCCTCACCTTAAACGAATCAAATGGCGTATATTCTAGACCAGCATTCCAAGTCCAATCACCACCAGTAACAGAATGATCAGCAAAACGCGCAGCTAAATCAAATTCCAGGTTTTCAAGAACAGGAAGAATTGCTTCAACATAAACGTCTTTTGAGTATAATTTGCCATCGGTAGGATCTGATTGGTTAGTACTTGACGCACCTGTTTGAGCTAAATCCCCAGGACTGTAAACGCCGCGTTCTTCACGATATTCCAAGCCCATGGCAACACCAATATCTCCCCCCGGTAATGCAACAGGTAAAGCTCCTGTTACGCTACTTCCTAGAACAAACTGCTCTGCCTGACCAGCTGCTTTTGCAGGAGATTCAATATACTTAACAGCCTCATCAGATACAGTACCCGCACCAAATAAATCTAATGGAACGCAACCTTGTAAACGTGCTAGTTCATTAGCACATACTAAGTTGCCATTGGCATCTTTAATCACATCCAACGCAAGTGCTGCTCGCTCTTTATTTACCTGACCACCGTTATCTTGTAACTGGTCAGTTCTCCCCCAGGTCATGTACGTTTGGGATGCCCATGCATCATTTATTGCCCAATCGACACCTGTAGCAATACGAATCGTATTTCTTTCTAAATCTGTAGAGCGAGGACCAAATTCAACCAATCGACGAGTAAACGTTGTCTGATTTAAATTTGTAATTCCGTCAGCAACAAGAGCATTACGTAAGGCATCAGGAATCAATGGAGAATTAATGTCCATTCCACCTTTGCCATTACGATTTTTCAACCATACATCGTTTACGACATCTAAAGGTGTTGGTTCAATAGTGGAATCTATCGTTTTAGTCGTATTCCAGTTAAGTTCAGTAAACATAGATACGTTATCTGCTAGCTCCATATTCAAGCCAGCCGCTGCATATTTACGCTCAAGTGGAGTAACTAACTGCCGATATTCTGCTCTGTTAAAACTACCTGTTGCACCTGAATATAAAGTACCATCACCATTATACTTACCAATTTTGCCTTGTGGGGCGAAAGAGGAATTCAATGGACCAGCATATTCATTACCATTCTCATCAAGAAAAACTGCCAAGTCCTGTTTAGAAAAATCACGGTCAGTTGCTTTAATACCTTCATCATCATCATAGCCCAACGAAACCCAAGCATTACCACCTGACCAAGTTTTACCGGATGTAAGGCTAACAGTCTTAGTATTACGATCACTCTCTCCAGAAATACCTGTTTGAGCATTTACTTCTACACCATCAAAATCTTTACGAGTAATGATGTTAACTACGCCAGCTACAGCATCAGAACCATAAATAGCAGAAGATGCACTTTTTAAAATTTCGATACGTTCAATCATCGAAGTCGGAATTGCGTTTAAATCTACTGCATAACCACTTGATGGATCAACACCAGAAACAAATCTGCGACCATTGACAAGAACTAAAGTTCTTGAGTCTCCTAAATTACGTAATGAAGTTGTATTGAGACCAACTGTAGATGTAGTGAAGGCACTATTTGATTGATCTGAACCAGCAATTGTTACTGGTGATGAGTTCAAAATATCCGCAACGTTAATTGCGCCTGTTTGAGCAATATCTTCTCTTGATAAAACTGTAATTGGTACTGTTGTTTCCATATCAGTACGTTTGATACGAGAACCAGTAACTTCAATACGCTCGACTTTTGCACCATCTTCTTCCGCAGCAAATACGCCGAATGTACTTAAGGTTGTTGCTGTCACACCGCTAATCAATGCGAAACGCACTGATTTAGCTAATAAATTATTCTTATGCATTGCCTATCTCCCTTGACATACTATGTCTTTATTATTTTTCATCGACATCTCACTGACGACTTTTCCTCTAAGCCCGACACCAAAAAATCACACGCCGACACATAGATGAGCCAATAAAATCACATTTAAAACACTTAATCAACAATTGAAACTGAAATAACACAACGATCGCTGTTTGTGAATAGTTTAAAGCTGATGATTAGCCATAAGCTTTGTCTAGTGTCAAATTGAATAAAAATCATAACCGCATGAAATTTAAGAACTTATTTAATTACAATGGAGAATTCCCCATTATCAAATTGAAAAACAACTCAAACATAAATACTTGCAAAAAATTAACACTTAAAACCACTTTTAAGTATAAGTGCTCAAAAAACCTGACATTTTATGGCTAAATTTTGTTCAACAAAATGGGGGGGGATCATTACAACATGGGAATAATTTTCAACAAACAACCTCAGTTCTGCTTAAACATGCACTTTTAACCAAAGTGATTTTAATACCGACATTTGACTGGATTTGACTTGTCCTTGATTGCCAATAAGAACAATGACCAAAGATGTCTATGATAGTTTACGTGTGCGTGCAGAACTGACGAGTTCTGAAAATTTGTCGAACAAATACAATAACAAAATTTGAATTACCTTCCATTTGAGAAGCGCTCGTTATTTAAGGTGACCAAATTATTGAAATAAATGACTTAATCTAAATGACCATTACGCTATGTACCAGTTAGTTTTCCATTTTCTTCATTCTGATGATAAAAAACCCCAAGTTGCCTCAGGGTTTTTATAATCAAAGCTGGAACAAAATAATGACTCCCGCTAACGAGGATTTAGAACTTCATACTCGCACGAACGAAGAAATAACGACCTAACATTTCATAAGTATATGGATCTGTGTTTGAGTCATTATTACCTGTGTAATAGGGAGGCTCTTTATCAAACAGGTTATTGATACCACCTGATAGACGAATGTTTTGAGTTAAATCATAAGATCCTGATAGATCATGGTATATAACACTCCCAACTGTTGGTGCATAACAACTAGATTCTTTGCCTTTACAAGCAAATGAGTCCATCCCATCAATATAACGAGCTTCGTAAGTAAAGCTCCAGTCATCTGCACTAGCAGTGATGTTCATATTACTCTTGAATTTAGCATATGCTCCCGTACCGCCGGTAATGTAACCACGATAATCCACAGCAACACCATCAGGATCGAATTCTTCATATTCGGTCAGAATTGATGTATCCCAACCTGCTTTCCAATCCAATCCCAGAGCTGAAAATGCATAAGCAACATTAATGTCATAACCCGCAGTGTTCGTCGCACCGATATTTTGTAGGCCATTGTCAAACTTAATACGACCACTGTTATCAATCTGAATATTAGAAGATTGACACAATACAGTATCAGTATTGATCTTATTACCTGCAGCATCTAAACATTGGTTAGCAATATAATTGTTGTCAACAGAAGTTATAGTGTTTGTTAATTCAATATCGTAGTAATCAACAGTCATAGACAGACCATCTACGAAGCTTGGTGAATAAACTAAACCTATCGTTGTAATGTCGGCTTCTTCTGGAGTTAATAACCCATTACCGCCAACAGTGACTTCTGCTTGGTCTTGTTCTGTTGCAGGATGAACAATTTGTTCGAAGGATGGTGACTTACCACCATATAACTCATCAACAGTTGGAGCACGGAATGCAGTAGACAACCCCCCACGGAACATAAGGTCATCATATACTCGCCAAGTTAAGCCTAGTTTCCATGTAGTGTCATCACCAAACGTGCTGTAATCAAAATAACGCATTGCAGCACTCAGATCGAGTTGTTCCACTAGTGGTAACCCACTTAACAATGGGATAGCCAATTCAGCATAAATTTCATTAACGCTAAAATCACCACCGGTAGGTTCTACCCGAGGATCATTAGCTAACCCCTGTGCTGTTAATGAATCTGGTGTAAACTTTGCTGCTTCTTTACGATTCTCGTATCCAGCAGCAAAGCCCATCATACCCGCTGGTAGCTCAACAATATCACCCGATAAGGTTGCGGCAATAATATCTAACTCACTTCCACCACTATTTACTTCGGTATAGATGAATGGAGTGATGCTCTCACCTTCCCATGAAGACTGTAAAAAAGGATCAAATTCCCCCTTTAAAACTGCTGCATTAATTGAACCTAAATTATGTAGATTTGCCAGAGTATCGACAGAGTCGTTGCGACCTTTATTATAAGAGGCATCCCAACTCCAGCCATTATCAAATTCACCTTCTACGCCTAAAACAATACGAATAGTGTCTACAACTTGACTAAAGTCACGGGTACCGGACTCAACCATGCGACGACCATAAGAGAGTTCTTCTCCAGGCTTAACCCATGGCAGCAGGTCATCGGTCATCCAACCACCAGCTGAAATAGGATTATAAACCCATGCATCGCTGTTCCAAATTGGTTGAGGAGCCATTTGTTGATTTGACCAACGCTTTGAATACATAGCCTCAGTAAAGAAACGAGTTGTATCTGTCAACTCATAGGTTCCAGCTGCCGTGAGATTCAAGCGTTCCATTGGCGTCGATAGATAACTATCTTTCGCATAGTTATATGCATCATTTGCAGTAACATAATCATGGTAAGTACCACCTCTACCACTTAGATCTGCAGTATCGCCCCAAATATGACCACCTTGAGAATAACCACTACCACCGCAAAACAAGCTAATTTTACCACTTGCATCAGGCTTAGTTTCTGTTACAGGGCAATCAGAAAAATCACGGTCAGCTTGGCTTGCCTCGCCACGCTTTGTATACTGTGCGCCTATAACGACATTGCCTTTATCAAAGGTGTTACCCAAAGTCATATCAATCGTAGACTCGTCAGCATCACCTTCTCCAGAAATGCCAGTTTGGGCGTTAACTTCAAAACCTTCAAAGTCTCTTTTCAAAATTACGTTAACCACACCAGCAATAGCATCTGTACCATAAACCGCAGAAGCACCATCTTTAAGTACTTCAACTCTTTGGATCATAGAAACTGGAATCGTATTAAGGTCCACAGTAGAAGCAGCTCCTGTACCAGAAGCAATCATTCGACGACCATTAACCAAAACTAGAGTACGGTTAGTGCCTAATCCTCTGAGGTTTATGCGAGAATTACCACCAGAACCATTATTTATGCCAGCATTAGTCATAGCACCGCCAGCCGAAGTCATTTTCTGCAAAACATCATCAATCGATATTGCACCAGAGGAAATAATGGCTGAAGCATCAATCACGCTAACAGGACTAGCAGTTTCCATATCTGCGCGTTTAATTCGCGAACCAGTTACAGCTATACGCTCAACTTTTGCTCCATCTTTATCATCTGCAAATGTAAAAGGTACATTTAATACCGTAGCAGTCACACCGCTAATCAGTGCAAAGCGCACAGATTTTGCTATCAAGTTTTTTTTATGCATTGTCAATCTCCCGGGAAAATCATGTTTTTATTATAATTTGCTTATTTAATAAGCAGTTTTAAACAAGGGCACCTTAAACATTCCGAAGTGCTGCGGAAGCATAAAATCATATGAGAGACATTTAATCAACAAAAAGATAACTAAATACAAACAAAAAATACACAATGTTTTTTTATTACAAATTGACTTATCGTTAAAAACAAAAAGCCAGTCATTGCTGACTGGCTTTTTGTTAAAACAGTGGTTTCTACTATATAGAAACTGGAAACTTAAAGTGTGTAACGGATACCAATGGCAACGCCGTCAGATTCAGAAAGCGCCATTCTAGCTTCTTGTTCTTTATCTGCACTGGTAAAATCGCTGTAATCTTTACGTGCTTCTACGTAAAGCACTGTGTTTGGGTCCCATACAAAATGCAAACCAACTACGACAAACTGACGTTTGAACTCATCGTTAGGATCGGCATTAAAGTTAGGTTGAATGACGTAGTCTTTACCGGCATCAAGCACGTTGTAAGAAATGAATGGGCGTAATCCATTGTCAAACTTGTAAGAAACTAAACTTTCAATACCATAGGCGTCTTTAATCAAACGACCAATATTGTCTGTGTCATGATTTTCTTGTCTGTTAACGTTTGCAGCAGCGTATAAGCCATTGCTATCGAAGTTACCCCAAGTGATACCCGCACCGTAGATAAGATCAACCGCAGTGGTTTGTTCGCCATTACCAAAACTCACATCAAACTCACCGCGGTTAACACCCGCAGTTAAGGTCAGCATATCAGTGGCTTTATAGGTCAGCGCGCCACCATAAGTATAATTGTATTCTACTTGTTGAGCCGCTTTATCACCGCTTTCCCAGTTCGTTTGACACTGAGCTTGTGAAATATCATCCGTTGTATCACAGGTATAGAAGCTGCTGTTTTTCAACTGTGCTTGAACTGCAAAGCTTACATCGCCAAATGCATTGCGATATTGAACTGTTTTATCACCACGACCAACACCGTTTACCGCGCCATCATCTTTATTATAAGTGTAAACACCTGCAGTGTTACCGTCCCACACAAAACCGTAGTTAGTGTTGTAAACGACATCGTACCAAGCGCCCCACTGCTTACCAATCGTCAGTGTTCCATAAGTGTCATGGGACAGACCAGCGTAACCTAAACGGTTATAAAAGAACTCTTCTTGAACAGATTCGAAGCGATTGTTATAGACGATGTCGCTACTACCTACAGGGTTCACACCCCATTCCAACTTAGCAAATGCTTTCCAACCGTCAGTCAACTCACGATTAAAACCAAAATTAATGCGAGATGCGCCGTTAACAACCTCTGTTTCCCCTTGAGTGTTGATCACGCGTGCATCAATAAAACCACCGATTTCTACGGCATTTTTATTATCTTTATAGATCTCGATAGCTGAGACTGATGGAACTAAAAAAATTGCTGCAAGCGCAGTTGCTACTAACGTCTTGTTCATTTGGTGCTTAACCTTTTTTGTTTATGTTCTGTCAACGTCATTCCGTTGTTATATTTCCTTACAATTTCCTCTTAAAGGGTAGCAAACTTTCAATATTCCCTCAAAGCTAAACCTAAAGAATATGTCGATTAACATCACAAAAACAAACCAGTTAACCTCTACAAAACAGGTTAAAACGCTACATTCGCCACCCTGCGCAACACATAAAGAACATTAAAAACACTATATTAACAGCAACTGCTTTGATGCAATATCCATGTAGTTTAGTTTCATTATCGAAAAAACAGGCTCGGCAATAGGGCCAATTTGCTTATCAATGTAGTATTGGTAATCAATTGGTGACGTTCTGTACAGTAAGGGTTCCGGTCCATTTACAGTAATCAGATAATCAATCTGCGCCCCACGCTTGCCAAAAGAGGCATCTCCTGTTAAGTCGCATAATTGTTGAGCGACTTTAACATGGGGAGAAGATTTAGCCGTGTAATCTTCAATATTGCGTCGCATACGTTTGCGAAATACCAAATCATCGTCCAACTCACCATCAAGCAGCTTTTCAAACACACTGGCCAAATAAACACGGATATCCCTTTGGTTAAACATCCGTTCATAGAGTGACTCTTGAACTTTGCGCGCTAAAGGGCTCCAATCACTGCGCACTTGCTCCATACCTTTAAAAGTAAGCTCAAGTTCATCGCTCGCATTGCGCCACGCGCCAACATAACGTTTTTTACTGCCTTCTAACGACCCCCTTAACGTCGGCATAAAAAACTGCTCATAGTGGCGTTCAAACTGTAACTCGAGAAAACTCTCAACTTGATGATCTTCAGCGATCTTAGCTTGCCACTTAGCATTAATTTCCCGCGCCAGAGTGTTACCTAAGGCGTTAATGTCTGAGAGATCAGGCTCGCTGCCAAGCCAGACAAAGGTCGAATCAGTATCGCCGTAAATCACTTGATAGCCCATCTCTTCTATCCATGCGCGGGTTTGTTTCATGATTTGATGACCACGCATAGTGATCGAACTTGCTAACTTTGCATCGTGGAAAACACAACCTTGAGAACCTAAAACCCCATACAACGAGTTCATGATAATTTTTATCGCTTGGGATAAAGGCGCATTGTGCTCACTTTTGGCCTTTTCGCGCTGCTCAGATAATGTTTGGATAAGCTTAGGTAAAATGGGCTGTTGCCGACTAAAACGCCCACCGAGAAACCCCGTAACACAGTCAGACTCGGGCAATTGCAAACCTTCAATTAATCCCTTAGGGTCAATCAAAAAAGTACGAATAATGGAGGGATATAGACTTTTAAAATCGAACACTAAAATATGCTTATAAAGTCCCGGTACAGAATCCATCACATAGCCACCGGGGCTTTCGATCCCATCACTCGCAGGAGCATCGGGAGCGACGTAACCTGCTCGATGTAGATGCGGTAAATACAAATGATTAAATGCCGCCACCGAAGCCCCAACCCGCCCCAACTCTAAACCTGTTAGTTCAGCTCGCGCGAGGGCGAACTCCCATAATTGAGTGTGAGTAAAAATACCCCACACTAGGCGGCTATCGGTAAGATTGTAATGCGCTAAGGCTTGTTTATCGGTCTTAAACAGCTGATCAATTTCTTCAACGCGATTATCCACGTTATGAATGGCCTTGCCTTCACCCAATAATTTCCGTGACACAAATTCTAACGAGAACCGCTCAAAATGATAGAAAGCGGCTTTGAGCCAATCGATACCATCGAGTACCACACGGCCCGGTAAAACTAAGGTTTCTGGCCGAAATTTATTATCGACTTTCCACTCAAGCTTTGCCCCTCCGCGGCCAATGGTGAGCGGAATACGGTGTAATAATGCACGGCGTGACAATAGCGCGAGGTCAAAACTCACCACTGACCAACCTATGACAAAGTCAGGATCAAACTCATGGAACCATGCGATTAATCGATGAATGAGTGCAGCTTCATCGGCCACCCATTCAATATATTCGGGAGAGTTTGATTCAGCCTCACCCACCATAATCACTTTTTCATAAGTCTGCTTGAGGCTATCTTGCTCACCGTCTCGGCCACTATCTTGACCATATAGTGCAACCGAATAGAGTAAACCCTCAAAGCTACATTCAAAATCCAGTGAGATACAGCGCAAATGTACAGCCGTTAAAGGGGCAATACTCTTAGCACGCTCGGCGATAAACACAGGCAGCGAATTAGCCTCAAAACTGTCGCTAGTCGGCGCGTGTATGTTACTCGGCGCAGAGAAATGCCCTAAAAACGCCACATCCAGTGCCACAAACCGCTCGATTAAATAACGCTGTTCAGGGCGAATGTCGGCTTCAAATAAGGGGATGTCGGCATCTTTAGCGATGCGCTGTAAGGTACGTAAGCTGTTGCTCGATTTAGCATAAACACCACTGACTGCGCCGCCTTTAAAGCTTTTGAGCGCTAACGGTACAAACCGCAATGCTTGACCCGGAGTTTGCAACTGCAAAGCCGTGACATCAGTTTGATGACAAAAACAAATGTGTTCAGTGCCTTGCACTTCCACCAGCACAGGGCCTTGGGCGGTAGCCAGATAATACTGCAACACTAAACTCCCATGACGATGAATCGCATGGCGTGTTAAGACTCGACCTTGTACACTAACGGCCGCGGTAGCCTCTGACTTCATCGCATGGGTTCCCAAATCGCATAGCTAGTCAATTTAGATGGTTTCTCAATTTAAATGCCGCCAAATGGCAGAAAAGTTTCTTAGGCTATGCAATCACTGTTATTATGTACAGCATTAATTCGATAAAGTAGTGACGCATGTTACCTGACAATGTAAAAACCCAGATCCGCGCCATCTATAAGGATATTGCTACCGCCTTGCCTAATTTTAGGCCGCGCCGCGAACAAAACTATATGGTGGCGGAAATCTCTAAGACCCTCGCCGGCGACTATGATAAAGATAGGCGCATAATTGTGGTCGAAGCAGGCACTGGGATCGGTAAATCATTGTCTTATATCCTCGGTACCATTCCACTGGCATTAGCAAGCAAGAAAAAGGTCTGCATCGCTACCGCAACCGTCGCTTTGCAGGAGCAATTACTGCATAAAGACTTGCCCTTCTTCCTTGAGCAATCCGGCTTAAATTTCCGCTTTGGCTTAGTTAAAGGTCGACAACGTTATGTGTGTCTATCGAAACTGGCGATGCTCATCGGTGACGACAACAGTACACAAATGGCCATGTGGCAAACTAAACCAGACAATAGCCAAGTGGCTATGATGCACGGCCTGTTAAAAGACTATAACGAAGGTCGCTGGAACGGCGAAATCGACACCTTAGCCGTGCCGCTGCCCGATCACCTGTGGCAACAAATCGCCTGCGACAAACACAGCTGTCATCGCCAAGTCGCCAGCCACAGAAATTGCCCGTTCCATAAAGCCCGCGAAGATGTCGATACTTGGGACGTACTCATCGCCAACCACAGCTTGTTATTCGCCGATTTAGAGCTAGGTGGCGGCGTGATTTTGCCCAATCCCGAAGACGTGTTTTATGTTATCGATGAGGCACATCACTTACCCATTGTGGCGCGGGATTTCTCCAGTGCGCAGGCCACGCTGAGGGGCGCCTGCGACTGGCTCGAAAAAATTGGTAAAACCTGCGCTAAGTTACAAAACCAAATAAAAAGCAACAATATCATTGCCCCCGCGCAGGCGATGCAGGATCACTTAGGCGATCTTATCGCCCAGCTCAATCAAGTGGCCCACTATTGCGATACTCAGACCAAACACTTTGCTAATCCTGAAAACCGTCTGCGTTTTGAGCACGGCAAACTGCCGGACTCATTACTCATTCTGGCTGAAAACCTTGCAGTGACCTCTAATCTTGCCCTCAAGCAGTTTAATAAAATGCTGTCACTGCTGGCAGAGGCGATTAAAGATGGCGACATTCCTAAACATCAATCCGAAGCACTATTAGCCGAAACCGGATTTATGCTGCAAAGGCTCGAAAACCTGCAGAAATTGTGGAGGATGATGGCCAAGGAAGATAAGCACAAAGGCGCACCTATGGCGCGCTGGGTCGAACTCATCACAGGTAAACAAGTGGATTATCTGTTTAGCGCCTCGCCGATTGAAGTCGGTTTTATGCTGGAATCTATGCTGTGGCAAAAGGCCGCAGGCGTAGTCTTATGTAGCGCCACGCTGCGCGCACTCAATAACTTCGACCATTTCGTACATCAGGTGGGGTTATCACTCAACGATGGCAGTCGTTATTTAGCCTTACAGTCGCCCTTCGATTACCCCAATAATGCGACTCTTTATTTACCCAAAATGCGCACTGAGCCGACGGATGATGCCTATACGGCTGAACTTGCCGAACAAATCATCACCCTTATTGAAGGTGAAATGGCAACCTTAGTGCTATTCGCCTCCTACTGGCAGATGGAAAAAGTGGTTGAATTACTTGAAGGTAAACTCACCACTGAGCTACTTATCCAAGGCAATGCGCCACGGCAACAATTGTTAGAAAATCATAAAGCTAAATGCGATAAAGGCGAACCAAGCATCTTGTTTGGCACCGGCAGTTTTTCTGAAGGTCTCGACTTGCCCGGTGATTATCTGACTAACTTGATCGTCACTAAACTGCCCTTTGCCGTACCAACCTCGCCCGTTGAGCAAGCGCATGCAGAATATGTCAAAGTCAAAGGCGGTAATCCCTTCTTACAACTGACGATCCCAGATGCTTCACGTAAGCTTATTCAAAGTTGTGGTAGATTACTGCGTAAAGAGCAAGATTATGGCCGAGTGACCATTTTAGATAGGCGGTTAGTCACTAAACGCTATGGCAAGTCCTTACTGGATGCCTTACCGCCCTTTAGACGTGTTATAGAGTAGGATTAAAATTTGGAGTTGTTACTCGAGCCCAGTCATTGGGCCCTGTTGGCAGTCATAGGTCTTATCGCTGGATTCATTGATGCCGTCGTGGGTGGCGGTGGCCTATTGTCGATCCCCGCACTGTTAACCTTAGGCATTGCGCCGCATACCGTATTAGGCACCAATAAGTTAGCCGCAAGCTTTGGCTCTTTTATGGCGGCTTGGACCTATTATCGCAAGCACCTCTTTAAACCCTCGTTTTGGTACATGGCTTTTATCGCCACCTTTATCGGCGCGGTATTGGGCAGTTTCTTAGTCTATTTAGTCGATACTCAATGGCTCGAAAAGGTCCTACCCTTGCTGATCATTGGCATCGCCATTTACAGTTTAGTCAGCCCCAATGCGATGTCAGACGTTAACTGCCAAGTACCAACCAGCAAGCCGCCAGCCAAGCAACAATGGCTACAGGGACTGGCTTTAGGCACTTATGATGGTTTTGCAGGCCCAGGCATTGGCGCATTTTGGACCGTCACATCTGGCTCTTTGTATAAACTGCCTTTACTGCACAGTTGTGGCCTTGCCCGTGCGATGACTTTTACCAGCAACTTGACCGCACTGACTATCTTTGGCTGGCTTGGACAGGTACAGTGGCAAATAGGTCTGTGGATGGGATTGTGCATGATGTTAGGCTCATTTATCGGTGCCCGCTGTGCGATTAAATTTGGCATGCCCTTTATCCGCCCACTGTTTATTTTGATCGTGCTAATGATTGCAGCGAATTTGGCATGGAGCGCATGGTTGTGAACACCCAACAATTAATGGTGATGCTGAAGAATCAGCTTAAAGCCTTAGAACAAGAAGTGCTGCAACACGATAATCGACTAGCCCCGCCACAGCGCAAACTCCTGCAAGAAACAGAGCGTTTTAATCACTCGCTGTTTGTCCAACACGGCGCCCAACTCGGCCCCTGTATTGAACAAATTCGTAGCAGTATTATGCAGCTCGAAAAACAAATTAAGCTTAAACTCGCACCCCAGACCATTGCCCTGAGCTGTGAGCGGATCCAAGATAGATTTACCGCAGTCAAACGGGCCTTGCTGACCACTTCTATTGACATTAAGTCTAAAACTCAGCAGCGTGCCAGTAGCCGTGCCCGTTTTGCCCAGCGCCAGAATCAGTCTCACCAAGCCAGTGGTTTCGATTGGATCGCCAATAACGTGATGCAAAATAGTCATGAGATCTACGAAGAATTGAACAAACATCTGAATTGGGCGAAAAAATTTGAACAAAAAATTGAAGAAATGGAATCAAAACTTGAAAACTGTCATAGTGCTGACAAAATAAAATTGCAAAATGACATCCTTTTGATGCATCGTCGTCTAGGGAAATGCAGGCAAGCTATTAGTTATATAGAAGATCGCATTCAAATATTCGAACGCCCGTATCAGAGTAATAACCGTTAAGGAGTAACAATGAAATCACTTTTGCCAATTAGCAGCCTGCTAGTATTACTCGGATCTGCCTCAGCCTTCGCTGCAGATCTGAACATTCCTATGTCATTTGAGTACCTTGCTCTTGATGGTAAAAAAGTCGAGTCGAGCGTATTCAATCATAAAAGCAGCTTAGAATTGGCCCCCGGCACTCACAAAATCGCCATTCGTTATCATGAAATGGTAGAGGATGATTTTAGTGACAGCCAAACCTTTGTTAAGTCAGCACCTTTCATCGTTACTTTAGATGTTGATGGCGACCATCAATATTACCTGCAAGCGGCCGAAGGTGAAGTCGTTAAAAAGCCTAAAGTTTACGCGCAAAACCCACAAGTCAAATTAACCCGTAGTGACAAAGGCAACGTCAATTACCAAGTGGTGAATACCAATTTAGAAGAAGAAAGCTTCGTCTCTCGCCTTTTCAGTGGTAATCAAGCCGTTGACGTATCCGGTACTGCGGCAGCAGCAACCGGTGCCGCTGGAGCAGTAGTAGCCGTTGCACCAGCACCCGTGACAACATCGGCGACCGTTAACGCAACATCACTCACCGCCCCCGTAGACACCTCTAAAGCAGCAGGAGCCAACCCACAACAAATGTTGCAATACTGGTGGCTACAAGCGGATGAAAAAAACCGTAAAGAATTTATGAGCTGGGCAATTTCACAGCTATAACAACTTGCGATAACGAGGTTTAGTCAATATTGACTCTGATCCCACTGGTTTATCACGCCAGCTATTCCAAGCTGGCGCTTCCTCCCCATCACAGATTTCCCACCACTAAATACGCACATTTACGGCAGTACTTACTCGATAACCACATTGCCACGACTGCACAATTCCACGCACCAACGGCCATGAATGCAGAAGATGTAATACAAGTGCATCAACGCGAATATGTAGAGCAATTTATCGCGGGAACCTTACCAACAGCGGCGCTAAGACGGATTGGTTTCCCGTGGAGTGAAGCCTTAGTTGAGCGTACCTTGCATTCTGTAGCAGGCACCACACTCACAGCTTCATTAGCCATAAATCAGGGTATTGCCCTGCATCTCACGGGTGGCTACCATCACGCCCATTACAATTTTGGCAGCGGCTATTGTATTTTCAACGACCTTATCCTCGCGGCCAGAAATGCCATCGCGAGCCAGCAAGTACACAAGGTACTGATTTTTGATTGCGATGTGCATCAAGGTGACGGCAGTGCAACCCTTAGCCACCAACATCAAGGGATCATCAGTTGCTCGATTCACTGCAAAGAGAATTTCCCGAGTCGTAAGCAGTATTCCCACCATGATATTGAACTAACCAAAGGCAGCGATGACAATCTGTATCTCGAAACCGTGGAGCAGACACTCGCCCTCCTTATCCGAATCCATCAACCAGATCTGATTCTTTATGATGCAGGGGTCGATATTCATCAAAATGACGATCTTGGCTTGCTCAATATCAGCCAAGAAGGACTGTTCAGACGGGATTTAACTGTGTTATCAATGGCAAAATCGGAAAATATTCCAATTGCAGCCGTGATAGGCGGCGGCTATAGCAGAGACGCACTACAATTAAGCCAAAGACACGGCCAACTTTTTATTGCGGCAAATCATTTGTGGTAGCAAACTCAATGAAAACCGTCATGGAGCATAACAATGCAACTCGAAATCCGTAATTACTACGAAGTTCTTTTAATGGAAATATTGTCAGATGAAGGACTTATGGACGAACTTCCTGAGGACTATCTCGCCGACTTATGTTGCGTGACCTTAAATCAACTGCCAGTCCGCTACATACGCCACCTCGTCGATACTTACTTCTTTGAAGACTATAACGAGCTGCAGGAATTAAAGCGTGAGATCCAAACCGCACTCGAAAAGTCCCGCGCTTTTCTTAAACAAAATCTGCAAAAAAGATTACAGGAAGAAGCCGAAGCCAATCGTTAATTTCGTTAAAGGTTACTGTTGAGAGTATTTTTAGCCGTTGTAGTGGCAAGAACAGAAGCAGGCAATGGATTATCTCATTGTGCAGAAATATTAACGCTATAAATGATTAACGGCAGAAAACGGAAATAGTCTGCAAACTAAAATATTGAATAACATAAATTGAGTAGATATAGAGAAGTACAAAGGAATAAACAGAGGGAAAGTTGAATTGGAGGTTCCCCTAGAGCCGACACCCCGGCACACGAGTCGCTTGCTGCGGTTGCTCCCTTCCGGGCCTGGCCGAGTTCACAAGTTATCATTGCGGGGGGACCCTAGGGTCACCATAACTTCGAACATTACTTTGAATGACATAAACCAAAGCATTGCTTGAACGCGAAGATTATCCCCCATGGACCCTATGGGATCAAGCGCTAATCGATAAGATCTCTTAATATCCCACCTAACTGCACAATCTATAAGCAAATGAAGTGATTGAAATGATAAAAGCCTGCAAATGCAGACTTTTATATATGTTTTATTGGATCTCTTATCATAAAAATCAGCAGGCTACAGCGCAATCATCGCCAAAGGTGGTTACAACTTGATCAAATGGCGATTTTGCTCAATTATCTTAGCCCCAACACCAGAGACATTGGCTAAGTCATCTATAGCATTGAACTTACCATTTTTAGTGCGATAGTCGACAATCGCTTGAGCCTTTGCGGCACCAATCCCTTTGAGCACGAGTAACTGCTCGGCTGAAGCGGTATTGATGTTGACTTGAGCGGCATCTGGCATAGATTTTTTCGCATCAGATGCCATTTCACCCGCTTCAGTTTTAGCCTGTACTTTCACGGCGGCCTTGGTTGGGGTTTCTGTTGCGATTGTTGGGCTTGCCAAAAAAGCCGTTAATACTATAGCACTCATAAAAGCAGGTATACGATTTGTGGTTTTCATAACAATTCCTCTATTCCATGATTTGCGGCCTTTCGTCCTACTTCCGTGGCCTCAAATCAAAAATAGTCTAAGCTGTCCCGAAATACCAAATCGGCGTCATAAATATTCACTATCGCTAAACTTCTGTCTTCGGCTCAATGAGCCAGTGCTTGACTATGATAAAAAGATGCAAAAAGCATCCTTTTATCATTCAAATAGCTAACGGTCTTTAAAATAACAACATTCATTAAGCTAATCGAGCTAGCGCTTGGTTCAAGTCGGCGATGATGTCGTCACAATCTTCTAAACCAATAGAAATTCGCAGCAAATTATCACCAATCCCAGCGGCAGCCCTCGCCTCTGGCGTATAAGGTGAATGCGTCATCGATGCAGGATGTTGAATCAGGGATTCAGCATCACCTAGACTCACCGCAATTGAGAACAACTTTAGATATCCGACAAAGGCCATGGCTTCTTCTAAATTTGCCGCCAGTTCAAACGCGATAACACCACCAGCACGTTTCATCTGCTGGCCAATGAATTTATGCCCTTGATGAGATTTAAGCCCGGGGTAATACACACGTGTAATGCTTGGATGTTCCGCCAAAAACTCTGCCACGCGCTGGGCACTATCGCAATGGCGCTGCAAACGCACATCTAAGGTTTTAAGGCCGCGTAAGATCAGCCAAGCATCATGTGGCGATATCACAGCGCCAATATCCTTTAAAATTTCATACTTCACTTTATGGAGCTGTTCTTCACTGCCACACACTATCCCCGCAATCACATCGCCATGGCCATTGAGATATTTAGTCGCACTGTGGACCACCAAATCAATACCAAAATCCAGCGGCCTCTGCAGTAATGGGGTCATAAAGGTATTATCGACAATACTGACCAACTGATGACGTTTGGCAATATTCGCAATTGACGCTAAATCAAATACCTGCAAATGCGGATTGACAGGGGTTTCACAGAAAATGACCTTAGTATTGGATTTAATCGCCGCTTCTATTTCTGCTTCCGATGAAAAGTCCACTAGGGACACTTCAATACCAAAGCGGGCAAACTGAGTCGTCATTAGCGCATAAGTACAACCGTATACGGCATTCGACGCCACTAAGTGATCGCCCATCTGCAAATTAGCCAGCAATGCGGCGGATACTGCGCCCATACCAGAAGCAGTTGCTGCTGCGGCCTCAGCCCCTTCTAAAATCGCCATTTTACGTTCAAGCTCGGCAGTTGTCGGATTCCCTAAGCGCGTGTAAATATACCCCGGCTCATTACCCGCAAATCGCTCACCACCTTGCTGTGCAGACTCAAACACAAAAGTCGCACTTTGGTAAAGCGGCGTCACTAAGGCACCAAAGGCCTCTAGCTCATGGCCGCCATGAATAACCTGTGTTGCCGCCTTCCACATCTTGCCTGACTCATCTTGCATACCTAGCTCCTTGTCATTGGCATTGAGCAGTTCCCGTTCTTGATTGATTGTTGGTGTGGAGCGCTCAATGCCCGCATTATGGATAATCTAATAGATAAGTTAATGAAACATTAGCCCTATCGAATAAGCCCTACCATAACGCGACCAAGCACTTAAGCCAGTAGCATGGCGAAAATAGCAGCGCGCCAAGTGTAACTAACTTGTTACATAGCATTTTTCAGCCGCACTTTGTCATACTCGGTACCTGCAAAAAATCATAAAAAAGCGCTAAGGAACAAGTCCATTAGCGCATCTACTTTCGGCCGATTTAAAGCGGTTAATTTTTTGATATTAAATAATATCTACTCTTTAGATTTATCTTTAGCTGACCGAGGTACTTTGTCATCAACATCGGCGAACTGACCTTTTAATGCATCGCGGCCTTCCTTGGTAAACAACTTGCCTGAAAACTGCTTCAGTTCGATCAACAATTCCTGATGCACTTTAGACAATTTAGGCCTTTGCTCTTCCCTAAACACAATCGGCCGACACAGCGCCATGGCTTGATATCCAAGGCGCGCAGTTAACATGCCGCCCCCTAAACCTTGCGCCAAACGAGCAGACAATTTACCTGTCATTTCAACCGATAACAGCTGTGTTCCTAAATCAGTAACTAACTCACTGGTGCCCGCATAAATAATATTGATGATGATACTGCGGATAAGTTTAATCCGGCTCCAATAACCCAGTTCAATGCCATAACAGCGGGCGACATCACGCAGCATACGTTGATTACGCCAAAGGATGATTGCCATATCGAGCACAGCTAACGGACTGGCCGCCAGTAACACTGCCGACTCAGCCGCATAGCGTCGCACGACTTTTTTGGCCAGTTCATCCCGCTCTGTCAGCACTAAGTCCTCGAATAACAAGACTTTCTCGGCATCATTATGCTCATCTTTTAATGAACGGCGAAGTTGCTGCAAACCTTGACTGTCTTCATAGTGACAAACGATATTCTCGATAAAACTGTCTGCCTCACCCATTTGCATGCTCTGCGCCAGCCTAGCGC
Organism: Shewanella sp. SW32; assembly: GCF_025653365.1. NCBI lineage: Bacteria > Pseudomonadati > Pseudomonadota > Gammaproteobacteria > Alteromonadales > Shewanellaceae > Shewanella > Shewanella sp. SW32. The sequence goes on from NZ_JAKKSJ010000013.1 coordinate 90,912, forward strand.
CTGTTTCTTGGGTATCGGCAACCTGTTTGAGTCGCTTCAGTTTGCGGTACTCACTAAACGCCCCCGCCAATGTCCACGCACTGACGACCCCAAGCACCACACCATAAAAACTGAACAACCAAGGGCTCTCAAGCCAAGCATCCCTCAATCCTAATCCCGTTTGAACCACTACGAGCAGCAATAAACTCGTTACCGCCAGACGAGCGAGCCAAGACCAACGGCGTGATTTTACAAGTTGAGGCGATACCGATTTAGCATCGATCATTTTTGGATGGGATGACAACGTTTCATCCATCAATTCCTCAATATCGGCAGCTACTTCTTGCACTGGCGTATGCGGATCAAAAGCTTTCGTCCCTTTGATCTCCTCTTTGTTGGGTTTGAGCTCCACGACGTGTGGGTCAAACAGCAGCTGCTTTTTCAGCGGCTTATGTTCAACTGAGTGTGCAAATGAGTTCGCAGAAGAATTAGAAGCCTGCTCATTAGCGTTCTCCGATAGCTTTAACGTCATTCCAACTTATCTCCCAGTAAGTACTGCAGCAAATGATCGAGACGAATATGGTCAAAGTGCACTTGAGATGGGTCAACATTGGCATTGATCGGCGGTGCAAAGCCGACAAAGTTAAACCCTTGGTCACGCCAAAAATCAGGCTCAGGTAAGCGAGTGGGCACTTCGCCTGGAAACAAGGTCAGGGCTTTACCATTGAGTCCCGTCCCCTGCACGACTTCGACCTCGCCCTCTTGGGTCGTTACCATGCCATGGCGAGTCGCCTTGATGGCGCTAATCGCCATCGTCTCCACTTTACAACCATCGAAACTGGCAAAATGCTGGCTGTGTTTCAACATATCGGTCAGCAGGGACAAAACATGGCTCTGCTGATCGCGAGTCACATGGTCAACCTTGCTCGCGGCAAACAACAAACGGTCTATGCGGGGTGCAAATAACCGCCGTAAATAACTCGATTGGCCAAACTGAAAGCTTTCCATAATGGCATTGAGCGCCGCACCCATATCCTCAAATTGCTTTTTACCGCGATTCAACGCACTAAAACAGTCAACGAGTACTAACTGCCGATCAAAACCGGCAAAGTGGTTTTTATAGAAAGGCTTAACCACTTTAGCCACGTATTCTTGATAACGTTTTTCAAGTACATGGAATCCACTGTGTTTATCGCTTTGCGAAAGCTCAGCAAACTTTTCATCATTAACCAATAACAGGGGGAAAAAAGCCAATAAGGGAGCCCCCTGCCATTCACCCGGCAATAACATGCGCCCAGGTTGCGCTTGGTAATAACCTTGCACGTGCACTAAATCATTGAGTAATAGCTGATATTGATCGGCAATCTGCTTTAATTGCTGCTCATCGGCGCTGGCGGCTAAATCCAATGATGTCAAAGATTGCTCAAACTCAGCATACAAGGGTGAGCTTTTAAGATTCTCGATGCGAACTTGTTGAGCGCGACACCAAGTTACAAAGTCTTGGCGCAGCATAGGTAAATCGAGTAACCATTCGCCAGGATAATCGACTATATCCAAATACAAGGTGGCGGTATCAGAAAACTTGGCCAGTAAGCCTTTCTTAGGTTGGTATTTAATAGCCAATCGTAACTCAGAAATAGTACGGGTAGAGGCTGGCCAAGTCGCAGGTTCGGAAGTGAGCGCTAACATGGCGCCTTGATAATCAAAACTGGCGATTTCAAGATCCGGCTGCATGGCACGCTTAACACCGAGCAAACGCTGATCGCGGCTCACCTGCCACAGTGGCAAAGCGCTGTTGTTGCGGGCGTGGGGTAAGGTTGAGACAGGTCCAGAATTGAGTAACTGATTGACTAACCCCGTGATAAATGCGGTTTTTCCCGCACCAGAAAGCCCAGTCACGGCCAAACGTAAATGCCGGTCTGCGGTGCGATGTAGCAGGGATTGGCCCTTTTGGGTTAATTTATGGAGCGAGGCATCAAGCATTCCCATAGAGACTTCCCTTATGTCGAATGATGTTAACTTATGTCAAGTGATGTTGACTATACACTGGAATGGAGCAGAGATTAAGCAACAAGGGCGGACATGGCCGCCCTTTAGAAGGGTTACAAACTATTGATTTGTCTTTTTAAATCAAAGTTGTCAGAGGTGACATGGCGTTCTAAATTTTGTAGCCTAACTTCTAGACTTCGAAATTGACGACTCACGTCGCTTAGCGCTTGCTTTGCGGGTTCTCCCGACTGCCACGGCTTCTTCTTCACCTCGATATCGTCTCTATCGTAATGCTTTTGCGGCTTGATGTCTAAAATCACCCACAAAGCGACATAGATGATAAATACCACACCTGAGCCGCCGAGTAAGAAGATAGACACAGTCAGCACTCGCACTAACCAAATTTCAATCGCAAAGTACTCGGCAATCCCTGCACATACACCCGCTATTTTGCCTGACTGGGGAATACGGTACAAAGTACGGCCATTAGATCCTCTCATGTTTCCCCCTCCATTCGGGCGATTCTGTATCCAGAATGGCCTCTAAGGTCTCGATACGCGCCGCCATTTTATCGGCCTTGGATATCAAATCATTGAGTTGTGAAAACTCTTCCTCAGTGAGTCCCTGGCTCACTTGTCGCTTACTGCGATAATGAAGAACTAACCATATTGGCGCGACTATCACCATGAAAATAATAATCGGCGCCATTAGCACGTCCATATCCATAACTCACCTCTGAATTGTTATTCTTTTGACTTAGTTGGCGCTTTACCTTTTACCTTGGCTTTGAGCGCTGCCAGTTCTGCATTCACAGAATCTTCCGCTTCTAGCGCCGCAAACTCATCGGCTAAGGTCTTCTTGCTGCCAAGATCGTAAGATTCAACTTGGGCTTCTAAGCCTTCGACACGGCGCTCATATTGCTCAAACTTGAGCATAGCATTGTCGATCTTGCTTGAATCTAGCTGCTTTTTCACTTCTAAGCGTGATGACGCTGTTTGAGTGCGCAAAATAATGGTCTTTTGACGCGCTTTTGCATCGAGCAGCTTTTCTTGCAACATGCCCACTTCATCTTTCAAGCGTGCGATATGTTCATCGATGACGGCTAACTCTTGATTCAGCGTATCGGCTAAACCGGTCGCTTTTTGTTTTTCAACTAAAGCGGCTTTCGCTAAGTCTTCACGGTCTTTGGACAGTGCCAGTTCAGCCTTATCTTGCCAATCTTGCACTTGCTCTAACACGCGGTTGATACGACGTTGCAGCTCTTTCTTTTCAGCTAACACTTTAGCTGAGGTAGAACGCACTTCAACGAGTGTGTCTTCCATTTCTTGGATAATCAGTCGAACCATTTTTTCTGGGTCTTCGGCTTTATCCAGCAATGCGCTGATATTAGAGTTAATGATATCGGCGAAACGAGAGAAAATTCCCATAATCCTATCCTCAAATTGATGTTGGTCTCGTATAAGGTAATACACTAACCGTGCCAACTTTGATTTATTATTTAAATACAGACATTTAAACAAAATATTAACTTTTACTTCCTTTTACGCTTCAAGCCACTTATTATCATTTTCACCAAATTTTAGCGCGAAAGACTAAAAAATATCGTGGATAATAAATTTCAGCAAGACAACCTTATCGGTCAATCCAACGCCCTACTCGAAGTGTTAGAACATGTGTCGCAAATAGCGCCTCTGTCTAAACCCGTACTGATTATTGGTGAACGTGGCACTGGTAAAGAGCTTATTGCCGAACGCTTACATTATCTGTCTAAGCGCTGGGATCAAAGTTTTATTAAGCTAAACTGTTCATCTTTGAGTGAAAATTTACTCGAGAGTGAGTTATTTGGCCATGAGTCAGGAGCCTTTACTGGCGCCAAAGGCAAACACGAAGGCCGCTTTGAGCGCGCCGACGGCGGCACCTTATTCCTCGACGAATTAGCCAACACCTCAGGACTTATCCAAGAAAAGCTCCTGCGCGTCATTGAATATGGCGAATTTGAGCGGGTCGGCGGCAGCAAAACGGTGCAGGCTGATGTTCGTTTAATCTGCGCCGCCAACGAAGATTTACCATCACTTGCTGACGCAGGCGAATTTCGTGCCGACTTGCTCGATAGACTCGCCTTCGATGTAATTACTCTGCCACCACTGCGTTGCCGCCCAGAAGACATAATGACGCTGGCGGAATATTTCGCCGTTGGCATGGCGCGCCAATTAAAGCTGCAGCTATTCAGCGGTTTCAGCGCCCATGCGGTCGAGCAATTAATGACCCACGACTGGCCGGGTAATATCCGTGAACTTAAAAACGTAGTCGAGCGCAGCGTTTACCGTAATGGTGGTGAAAATAGACCCATCGATCATATTACCCTCGATCCCTTTGCTTCACCGTATCGGCCTAAAACTCGGATCAAGACCCGCGAACGTCAAATCACCTCAGTTGCGCCAACAACTGTTGCCAGTACGCCACAATCTGCGCCGATATTTGAGGCTGAAGTACAAGTCAATACTGAGTATTCAACAAATTGCTTTAATTTTCCACTGGATTTTAAAGAGCAAACTGAGAAGTACGAAATGGATCTGATCCAGCAGGCACTTTCAAACAGCCAATATAACCAAAAGAAAACCGCCGACATGCTCGGATTAAGCTACCACCAACTGCGTGGCATCCTTAAAAAGTACAATTTACTTGATAAAGCATAAGCAGATTGCCCACGGGGGAGATGCACTGCTAAAATAGCCGTTCATAGTCGATAAAATAATGATTTATAAATGAGTGTGCTAATTAGACGCCTGTGCCTAACAACTGCAGTTTCTTGCATGAGTTGGTTGTTGGTCGCGTGTGGCCCCCAACGACTCCCTTCTGGTTTGGTGTATTGCTCCGAAGGGAACCCTGAGTCTTTCAATCCGCAATTGGTGACATCTGGCACAACAATCGATGCCACCTCGCATCAAATTTATAGTCGCCTAGTGGATTATGACACTCAGTCAGGCAAGCTTGTCCCTGCCTTGGCGACGAGTTGGGCCATGTCTGATGATGGCTTAAGCTATCGCTTCACTCTCAGGGAAAACGTGCAGTTCCAGCATTCAAAACGTTTTTACCCAACTCGCCCCTTTAATGCCGACGATGTGTTGTTCTCCTTTAATCGTATTATCGATACCCAGCATCCTTATCATTTTGTCTCCCGCACGGGTTATCCCTTCTTCCAAAGTATTGGCTTTTCTCAGCAAGTTAAAGGGATAGAGAAGATAAACGATCATGAAGTGGTCTTTTACTTAACCCGCAAAGACGCTTCTTTTCTGTCGAATTTAGCCACCGACTTTGCGGTGATCTTATCAAACGAATACGCGCAGCAGCAGTTAGCTTTAGGTCATCCTGAAAACGTCGACCACTTTGCCATTGGTACAGGACCGTTCACCTTAGTGCAATACGCTAAAAACGAATATATCCGCTATCGCCGTAATCCCGATTTTTGGGGAGAGCCAGCAAAAATCGATATGCTGGTATTTGATATCACGCCCAAAAGTACAGTTAGGCTCGCTAAGCTTATCGCGGGGGATTGCAGCGTTTCTGCGCTGCCCAAAGCAGGTGAACTGCCTGTTATCAAACAGCATCAAGAATTAAACATCGAATCACAACCAGGTCTTAACGTAGCATTTTGGGCCTTTAATACACAAAAGCCACCGTTAGATGATGTTCGCGTACGTCGTGCACTTGCCTATGCTGTTGATAAACAAAATATCCTGCGAGCGGTTTATCAAAATACTGCCATTGAAGCCACCGGCGTTCTGCCGCCAGCATCATGGGCTTACGAAAATAACAAAGGACTTGTCGATTACAATCCGCAAAAAGCACGCGACCTATTAAAAGAAGCTGGTATAAAAAATCTCAGCATCAATATTTGGGCCATACCGGTTGCCCGCGCTTATAACCCCAATTCGTTGAAAACGGCCGAATTAATTCAATCCGATTTAGCAAACATCGGCGTAAAAGTGAATATCGTCAGTTACGATTGGAGCGTATTTAATCAGAGACTGAGCCGCGACGACTATGATTCTGTGCTGATTGGCTGGAATGCTGATAACAGCGATCCCGATAACTTTTTTAATCCGCTGCTGAGCTGCGCAGCAATGCAATCGAACAACAATCGTTCTCGCTGGTGTAACCCTGAGTTTGATGCCATCTTAAACAGCGCAAGGGAAGTATCAGATCAAGCGGAACGTAAAGTGATTTATCAACAAGCAGAAGCCTTTTTAGCTGAACAAGTACCTATGCTGAGTCTGGCCCATGCCAAACGTGTAGCGTTAACTCGCAGTGATATCAAGGATATGCAGCTTACGCCTTTTGGTGGGATTTCCTTCACCCATACTAGCCAAGCACCACAGGAGGCGAATTAATGTTTACATACCTACTGCGTCGCCTCAATTTATTTCTTGCTACTTCGTTAGTCATGGTAGGTGTCTTATTTTACGCTACAGGCTTGTTTCCAGTTGAGCGCACCTATGCACTCACTGGCATACATACACCGACGGCGACCCAACTGGTTCAAATAGAACAAGACTACAAATTAGATAAAAACCAAGCGTGGCAATTTATCGCTTACCTACAACAAAGGCTTAGCGGTAATTTAGGGATTTCAGTCACGTCACATCAAGAAGTCGCCGAAGAACTCAGTGCCGTCCTGCCCGCCTCCTTCGAACTTGCTGTGATGGCGGGCATTATCGCAATTTGCTTGGGCGTGCCCTTAGGCGTGCTCGCCTCCCAGAGTCAACATAAGCTCACCCAAAATACCATTATGGCGATTACCCTAACGGGCTACTCTGTACCCGTATTCTGGTTAGGCCTTTATCTTTCGCTTTGGTTTGGCGTCGATCTTGGTTGGTTACCAATTTCGGGACAAATCAATTTGCTCTATGAAATCAAGCCCGTCACTGGCTTTATGCTAGTGGATACCTTGTTGTCAGAGTCTGAATACGGCATGTCGGCATTTAAAGATGCCCTGCTGCATATCATTTTGCCTGCCACAACACTGGCCGTGTTACCTTTTACTGTAGTGGTTCGTAGCACCCGTTCGGCAATGGTGAATGTGATGAATCAAACCTTTATCCGCGCCGCCGAAGCCAGAGGCATGCATACTGGCACGATTATACTGCGCCACGCCCTGCCCAATGCGTTAATCCCCGTACTTAAACATTTAGGGCTAATGCTTGGCTCATTTGCCAGTTATGCCATAGTGGTTGAAATGATTTTCTCTTGGCCTGGTGTAGGATCTTGGCTAGTTTCAGGGATTTACCAACGGGACTATACTGTTATCCAAGGTGGGATTTTGGCCGTGGCCCTATTGATTATCTTCCTAAGTATCTTGATTGAAGTGCTGCACACAGCCTTTAATCCACTGAGCAGAAAAGACCTTTATGCCACCAGTTAAAATTTATCAAGAAGATCAAATTGCCTCCCCGACTATGCGGGTTTGGCTTAACTTTTCGGCTAATCCTTTCGCCTTAGCGGGTCTATGGACGATTGCATTTCTGCTCTTGCTAACCCTGTTTGGCCCTATGATTGCGCCCTTTCCGCCAGAGGCACAAGATCCAAGAGCCTTGCTGTTGCCACCCTCTTGGGACCCTTCAGGCACAGTGGCGCACTTTTTAGGGACTGACGATCTCGGCCGCGATATTTTCAGCCGATTATTACACGGCGCGCACTTGACCTTTGGCATGGCGCTGCTGATCGTCGTTACCGCTTTATTCACAGGCTTTATCATAGGGTCGTTGTCGGGCATGATGCGGGGCTTAAAATCCAGTATTCTCGGGCACTTACTCGATGCGCTGTTATCGATTCCTTCATTATTAATGGCCATTTTAGTGGTCGCTGTAATGGGACCAGGGCTTGAAAACGTGTTCTGGGCGGTCGGGATTGCCTTAACCCCACAATTTGTGCGCTCCATACACCAGTCAGTGCATGAAGAATTACAAAAAGAATATGTCACAGCCGCGCGTTTAGACGGCGCGAACTCGATGCAAATTTTTTGGTATGTCATTATGCCAAACGTGTGGGAAGTGGTGATTATTCAAACCACACTTGCCATTTCAGCTGCTATTTTAGATATCGCTGCCCTGGGTTTTTTAAGCTTGGGCGCACAGGCGCCGAGTCCAGAATGGGGCGCAATGGTCGCCCAAGGGATGGATAATTTACTAACTGCACCTTGGGCCGTAACTATCCCAGGCTTAGCGATTCTTTTCAGTGTGCTTTCCATTAACTTGGTTGGCGATGGCCTACGGTCGGCGCTTGCGCCCATCAGAAACTAACTTATGCCCTTACTCGACGTACGAAATCTAACGATTGAACTCGATACGCCCCACGGTAGAGTGCGGGCGCTAGAAAAAGTCAGCTTAACGCTCAATGCCGGCGAAATTCATGGGCTAGTGGGTGAATCAGGCTCAGGACGAAGTTTGTTAGCAAGAGCGATTTTAGGCATCCCCGGCCCCAACTGGACTATTACTGCAGACCGCATGATGTGGGATGGCAATAACTTGATGGCCATGAGCTCAAAAGAGCGTCGTAATCTGATGGGTTCAGACATGGCGATGATCTTCCAAGATCCGTCTGGCAGCTTAGATCCAGCACAAACCGTCGGCAGTCAGTTAATGCAAGCTATGCCTAAAAATCCCAACGCCTATTTTTGGCAACGGCGCAGGCATGCGCGACTTACGGCACAAAAATGGCTGCATAAAGTCGGGATCAAGAATCCGCGTCAGGTGATGTCTAGCTACGCATGGGAATTATCCGAAGGTGAATGCCAAAAGGTGATGATTGCGATGGCGGTTGCTAACCAGCCTCGCCTCTTGATTGCAGACGAACCAACAAGCTCGATGGAGCTCAGCACTCAGGCGCAAATTTTCAGATTATTATCCCAATTAAATCAATTACAAAACGTATCGATTCTATTGATCAGCCACGAACTGGAAACCTTAGCCCAATGGTGCGATCACTTATCCGTGCTCTATTGCGGTCAAGTCATGGAATCTGGGCCGACGGACGAAGTGATTAAGCAGCCTTATCATCCTTACACTAAGGCGTTACTCGAAAATATGCCCGACTATTCAGGCTCAGGTGGTCACAAGGCGATTATGCCTACCCTACCGGGTTCTGCGCCCGCCTTACAGCATTTGCCTATTGGTTGTCGTTTAGGGCCACGCTGCCCTGAAGCACAAAAAAAATGCGTTAATCAGCCAAATTTGAGTCATATCAAAGACCGCTATTTTGCCTGTCATTTCCCTTATCACGGCGAAACCCATAATGACGACCCCACTGCTTAAAGTTAATGACCTTTATAAAAGATATGATACTGGTTATAAAGGCTTTTCCCGCCAATATAACGATGCATTAGCGCCCGTATCTTTTGAACTCGAACGCGGTGAAACCTTAGCGATCGTGGGTGAGGCGGGTTCAGGTAAAAGTACCCTCGCCCGCATTTTAGTCGGTGCAGAGCCCCGCAGCGGCGGCGAGATTTTTTTCGAAGGTGAAGCCTTAGATAGCCGCAATGTGAAGCAAAGATGCCGCTTAATTCGGATGATTTTCCAAGATCCGAATACTTCACTGAACCCGCGCCTAACGATTGGTCAATTACTCGATGAGCCGCTGCGTTTCAACACCCAAATGACTGCGCAATCGCGGCACACCCAAGTGGTCGATACCTTACGAAAAGTAGGTTTATTACCCGAGCACGCGGAGTTTTATCCGCACATGATTTCCGAAGGGCAAAAACAACGAGTCGCAGTAGCACGAGCCTTAATGCTTAATCCTAAAATTATCATTGCCGATGAAGCATTAACCGCTCTGGACCTTTCGGTCCGTTCGCAAATTCTTAATTTGCTGTTAAAACTGCAAAAAGATCTCGGCTTGTCTTATATCTTCGTGTCCCATAATCTCAATATTATTCGCCATGTCAGCGATAAAATTATGGTACTGCACAAAGGTGTAATGGTTGAAAAAGCTGATACAGAACAAATATTTAACTCACCAAAACATGAATACACCCAGAGGTTGGTCCAAGAGCAGAGTCTGTTTGTTCACAAACGCTAAACTGCTCCAACCACTTAAATAATCAGGTGAATTGGCTAAAAATAGGTGCCATTTACCCGCCGAAATATTTATCCTATTGGTCATTTTGATAGAAGAAGCTTAAATATGATTATCAAACCAAAAATTCGTGGATTCATTTGTACCACTACACACCCTGTCGGTTGTGAAGTAAACGTTCAAGAACAAATCACCTTAACTAAAGCAAAAGGCAAGATTGCTAACGGCCCGAAAAAGGTATTAGTGGTCGGTTCATCAAGTGGTTATGGTCTGTCTTCACGTATCGCAGCCGCTTTTGGTAGCGATGCCGCAACGATTGGCGTGTTCTTCGAAAAGCCAGGTACTGAAGCGAAACCAGGTACTGCAGGTTGGTACAACTCTGCCGCTTTCGACAAATTTGCTAAAGCGGAAGGTTTATATTCTAAAAGCATTAACGGCGATGCCTTTAGCCATGAAGCTAAACAAAAAGTCATCGAGCTTATCAAGCAAGATCTTGGTGAAATTGACATGGTTGTTTACTCACTGGCATCACCAGTGCGCAAACTCCCTGATTCAGGTGAGCTTATCCGATCAGCTTTAAAACCCATTGGTGAAACTTACACAGCGACTGCCGTTGATACCAATAAAGACTGCATCATTGAAGCCACCGTTGAACCAGCAACTGAGCAAGAAATTGCCGATACTGTCACTGTTATGGGCGGCGAAGATTGGGAACTGTGGATTAAAGCCTTATCTGAAGCCGGTGTATTAGCCGATAACTGCAAAACCGTAGCCTATAGCTATATAGGTACAGAACTGACGTGGCCAATTTACTGGCACGGCGCCCTTGGCAAGGCCAAGATGGATCTGGACCGCGCAGCAAAAGCGTTAAATGAACAACTGTCAGCCACTGGCGGCAGCGCAAATGTTGCAGTGCTAAAGAGCGTTGTGACTCAAGCGAGTTCGGCCATTCCTGTCATGCCTTTATATATCGCTATGGTATTCAAGAAAATGCGTCAGGAGGGTCTCCATGAAGGTTGTATGGAGCAAATCTATCGCTTATTCAGTGAGCGCCTATTCCGTGCCGATGGTGCAAAACCTGAGACCGACAGTGATAATCGCTTACGTTTAGATGACTGGGAACTGCGTGAAGATATTCAGCAACACTGCCGTAATTTGTGGCCACAAGTGACCACAGAAAACTTATCAGAATTGACTGATTACCGTGAATACAAAGCTGAATTTATTAAGTTATTTGGTTTTGGTATCGAAGGTATTGATTACGATGCCGACGTTAACCCATACGTTGAGTTTGACGTTATCGAACTCTAATCGACTCGATAGCGAATCACTGCTTATCACAAACGTTAAACGCCACTTTTTAGTGGCGTTTTTATTTATAACTCCCAGATTAAGATGCGCTACACTAGCTGCAGTTGACCCCTAATAATCCCTCAATAAGGAAAATCAATGAAAATTAGCGCAAGAAACACCCTCAGCGGTACAATCAAATCCATAGAAATGGGCGCTGTAAACAATGAAGTGACAATCGAACTTGCACCCGGTGTCGTACTGACCTCTGTGGTGACTAAAGCTTCCTGTGAGCGCCTAGGGCTCAAAGTGGGTGATTCGGCTTATGCCCTCATCAAAGCCAGCAGCGTAATGATTGGCGTTGATGATTAACCATTCAATTCAGTAACGTGGCGATTGAAGTAATGGAATATGGAGTCTGACAGTGTTGCTATAGAGGATATCCTTCGAACTTCATAGGTACACTTTATCGAATTAAAAAACAAAAAGGCCAAGTGAACTCACTTGGCCTTTTCTATTTAATCAGTCGGATAGTAAATTTAATAACTCGCTATCCTCACTGAAATTATTCTTCTACAGGGTAAAGCACCTTAGCATTGGCTTTAAGCGAATCGATCAAGCCACGGTAGTCTGCTTCACTGTATTGTGCGTTCAGACGTTGTTTAAGTGCATTAACTAGCTCATCACTCACACCTTCTGCAGCGTTGACTTTATCCAGTGCAACCACAGCATAACCGTTTGCTAAACCAACGGTATCGACAACAGGAGTTGTACTTGGTGTTGGCATTTGGAACGCTTTGCCTACAATCGCAGCATCAACGTCTTGCGCGCCACGGCCTAGTTTCGCTTTAGACACTAAACCAAGATCAGTTGCACCCGCTTTAACTTGTGCCATCAGCTCCTGTGCTTTTGCACGGGCGGCTTCGTTTGCTTGATCTTGCTTCAAGCGCTCAGTGATGTTGGCTTTCACTTCAGCTAAGGCCAAAGTACCCGCATCGTGATGTTCTTTCACTCGGATAACAACCACATGGTTAGGTTCAAGCTCAATCACTTCACTGTTTAAACCTTTCAGCATTACAGTTTCAGAGAAGGCCGCTTTAACTAAGTCAGGCTTATTTAGCTCAGCAGGTGCGTTATCGCGAGAAAACAGTGCTGTAGTCTTAACATCAACGCCAACAGCTTTTGCGGTTTCAGATAGTGTATCTGGCACTTCATAGCTGGTATCCGCTAATTTACTTTGTAAGCTATAGAACTGGTCAACCGCTTTCTTATCTTGCAATTGAGCCACTATCTTAGCTTTCACATCAGCAAACGGTACAGTCGCGCCAGATTGCACATCTAATAGCTTGATAATGTGGAAACCAAAGTCTGTTTTAACCACCGCAGAATGTTGGCCTTTATTTAATGCAAATAAAGCGGCATCAAATGCGGGGTCCATTACACCAGGTTCAAACCAATCCAGTTTACCGCCCTGCTCTGCACTCAAAGTATCATCAGAGTTAGCTTTAGCCAGATCAGCAAAATCGGCACCGCTATCTAATTGCTTAGCGAGATCTTCAGCCTTGGCTTTTGCTGCCGCTTCATCGTTACCTGGCATAACCAAAATATGCGCGGCAAGACGCTTCTCGTTAGAAACATATTGTGCTTTATGTTCTTCGTAATACGTTTGTGCTTCTTCATCAGAAACTGGATTATTTTTAGCAAAATCAGCAGCATTCAGTTCAACATATTCTAAGCTCACCATCTCAGGGCTCATAAACTGCCCTTGGTTTGCGTCATAATAGTTTTTCACTTGCTCGTCAGTCACAACCGCTGTCGCTAAGAATGGTGCAGAATCGACAATAACATAGCGCACATCACGGGTTTGGCCTTGTAACTCAGCCAATTGCTTAGCTTCACCAGGTAACACGAATTCAGTACCCACAAGGGCTGCAGTTAACTGACGACGGGTCATATCGACACGCATCATGTCTCTGAAAGTCTGTGGCTGATAACCTAACTGACGCAGAATTGCCTGATAACGATCGTTATCAAATTTGCCATCAGTTTGAAATGCCGGTTCAGCTCTCATTGCAGCAACAATTTGCTCGTCAGATACACGTAGACCCATAGCCTTAGCAGCTTGATCTATCAACTTGTCAGCCACTAAGCGTTCTAATACGCTCTGCTTAATGCTTTGTAAGTATTTTTCGTCAGCAGATAACGCAGCAAACATTTCACCTAGCTGTTGCTCCATGCGAGAGCGCTCGCTCTGGTACGCCTGCTCTAGCTCGGCTTTAGTGATCTTGTCACCGTTCACTTCTGCCGCAGGCACATCAGTTGTTGAACCTAAGTAACTACTGACTCCTGCAAATGCAAAAGATAAAATCACAAGTACGAGAATGCCTTTAGCAATCACGCCTTGCGAACCATCGCGGATCTTTTCTAACATCAGATTTCTCGCTTGTTGCGATTAACAAAATAAAAAGGCGCATCAGGTTGAGATGCGCCTTTCTGTAATTTATGGGGAATATTCAGACGCTACCACTGGTAAATTCTAAAACCCCGAGTAATGGTAGAAATTAAGCTTCATATTCCATTACTTTCAATTCGTAAAAAGCACTGATAAACAGTGCTTGTCATTACGAACGCCTTACAAAGGCTACGATATTAATGATTAATTAACAGCGTCTTTCAGTGCTTTACCAGCTTTGAATGCAGGAATTTTAGCTGCTGCGATTTTGATTTCTTCACCCGTTTGTGGGTTGCGACCAGTACGCTCAGCGCGTTCACGCACTTCAAAAGTACCAAAACCAACAAGAGAAATTTTATCACCTTCTTTCAGACCTTCGGTCACAGCAGCGATAAAAGAATCCAGTGCTCGGCCAGCAGCGGCTTTAGAAATGTCAGCACCAGATGCGATTTTCTCGATTAGTTCAGATTTGTTCATGTCATCCCCTTGAATGTAATTTTTTTGCGCCGCAACCAAATCCGTCTCTAGAGCGGTCTGCGGAGGCTTTTATAACAAGCTTGAATTCAAAGTTCAAGCTGAGTTCGAAAACCAAAGAATTAAAACTGGATACAGCTCAAAGCCAGTTGCGCCAAGGGCTTGGAGCAGCTGGCTCTCCACAGACCTAGGCTACCACAGGTCTGCGCTTTGTTAAGCCCCTTTTTTCATTTTTTTTAACGTGATAGCGCAATTTCTTGCGTTATGCCAAGTTTTTAACCACTTCGAAGCCTTCCACCGGCCTTTCTAGGGCCAGTTTTAACACTTCATCGACCCAACGCACGGGACGAATTTCTAAATCGGCAATCACATTGGCAGGAATTTCTTCCAAATCACGCTCGTTTTCTTTTGGAATAAGCACCAATTTTATGCCGCCGCGGTGTGCTGCTAGCAGTTTTTCTTTCAAACCACCGATAGGTAACACTTCACCACGTAAGGTTATTTCACCTGTCATGGCCACATCAGCACGCACGGGGTTACCCGTTAAGCTTGATACTAACGCGGTACACATAGCCGCACCGGCAGATGGACCATCTTTGGGTGTCGCACCTTCTGGCACATGCACGTGGATATCACGCTTCTCGTAGAAATCCGCATTGATACCTAATTGTTCCGCACGGGCGCGAACAACTGTCATCGCTGCTTGAATCGACTCTTGCATCACGTCGCCAAGGGAACCGGTATAGGTTAACTTCCCTTTACCTGGCACTGAGGTTGCTTCAATCGTCAGTAAGTCACCGCCCACCTGAGTCCAAGCTAAGCCAGTCACTTGACCGATTTGGTTCTTAGACTCGGCTTTGCCGTAATCAAAGCGCTGCACGCCAAGGAAAGACTTAAGATTCTCTTGGTTGACAGTCACAGACTTGACAGACTTATCGAGCAAAATCATTTTCACGACTTTACGGCAAATCTTAGACAATTCACGCTCGAGTGAACGCACACCAGCTTCACGGGTGTAATAACGGATAATGCCAACGATAGCACTATCATCGACTTTAATTTCAGTGGCTTTTAAACCATTGCGCTCGATTTGCTTATTCAGCAAATGTTGCTTAGCAATATTCAGTTTCTCGTCTTCGGTGTAACCCGATAAACGAATGACTTCCATACGGTCAAGTAGTGGCCCAGGAATATCCATGGAGTTTGACGTTGCAACAAACATCACATCGGATAGGTCGTAATCGACTTCGAGGTAATGATCGTTAAAGGTCGCATTTTGCTCAGGATCTAACACTTCTAATAAAGCAGAAGCCGGATCGCCGCGCATATCAGAACTCATCTTGTCGATTTCATCAAGCAAGAATAACGGGTTTTTCACGCCGACTTTAGCCATCTTTTGAATGACTTTACCTGGCATAGACCCAATGTAAGTACGGCGATGACCACGGATTTCCGCTTCATCACGCACGCCACCGAGGGCAACACGCACATACTTACGACCGGTCGCCTTAGCGATCGATTGACCTAGCGAGGTTTTACCCACACCTGGTGGCCCCACTAAACACAGGATTGGCCCTTTAAGCTGGCGCACTCGGCTTTGGACTGCCAAATATTCCAAGATACGTTCTTTGACTTTTTCAAGACCAAAATGATCAGTGTCGAGTACTTCTTGGGCTTTGGCTAAATCACGTTTGATTTTAGAGCGTTGGCTCCAAGGCACAGCCGTCATCCAATCGACATAACTGCGAACCACCGTCGCTTCAGCCGACATTGGTGACATCATGCGTAACTTGTTAAGCTCGGCGAGGGCTTTCTCTTTCGCCTCAGCGGGCATGTTAGCCTCTTCAATCTTACGATTTAAGGCTTCAAATTCGTCATGGCCTTCATCTAGGTCACCCAGTTCTTTCTGGATGGCTTTCATCTGTTCGTTCAGATAGTACTCACGCTGACTCTTTTCCATCTGTTTTTTAACGCGAGTCCGGATACGTTTCTCAACCTGTAATAGGTCGATCTCCGATTCCATCATCGCCATTAGATATTCCAGACGTTCGCCGACGTTGACCATCTCAAGCACAGATTGCTTATCTTCAAGCTTAAGTGGCATGTGTGCGGCCATAGTATCGGCCAGACGCGCCGCTTCATCGATACCCGATAAAGAGGTCAAGACTTCTGGCGGGATCTTTTTGTTCAGCTTGATATAACCTTCAAACTGACCAATAGCACTGCGCACTAACACTTCTTCTTCTTTGTCTTCCAGCGGTTCTGATTCCAGATACTCAGCCTTAGCCACAAAGAATTCTGTTTCTTGGGTATAACGGGTAATACGGGCGCGACGACCGCCTTCAACCAGCACTTTGACTGTGCCGTCTGGCAGCTTAAGTAACTGTAAAATAGAGGCAACCGTACCCACTTCGAAGATGTCATCTTTTGATGGTTCATCGAGTTCGGCATCACGCTGCGCCACTAAAATAATTTGCTTATCCTGCGCCATTGCGGTTTCGAGACATCGAATAGATTTTTCTCGTCCGACAAATAACGGAATTACCATATGGGGATAGACCACCACATCTCGCAGTGGCAGCACGGGGAGTTCGATATGCGCTTCACGCTCTTGGGTCATAGTTCGATTCCGTTTTGGTGAAATGGATTAATACTGGAGTATATTGGGACGCTTTATGGAGTTTCAATGGCTAATACGAAAAAAGGAGTCCATTGGACTCCTTGTTTTTCAGTTTATTAGCGATCAGTACAATTATTGTTCGCCTGATGCCACTTGGGCCTCATTGTGCTCGTAAATCAAGATTGGGGCTGATTCCCCTTTCACGACTGATTCATCCACAACGGCCTTCACCACACCGTCAACGGATGGGATATCGTACATAGTATCCAGCAGAATACTTTCAACGATGGAGCGTAGGCCACGGGCACCTGTCTTGCGAGACATGGCTTTGTGAGCAATCGCTTTAAGCGCATCTTCGCGGAACTCAAGCTCAACCCCTTCCATCTCAAATAACGCACTGTATTGCTTAGTTAGGGCATTTTTAGGTTGAGATAGAATTTGTACTAAAGCTTCTTCATCCAGCTCAGTCAGAGTCGCAACCACTGGTAGACGACCAATAAACTCAGGGATTAAACCGTATTTGACTAAATCGCCAGGTTCTACTTGTGATAACGTTTCAGAGATCGTCGCCTTCTCTTTCTCGCCTTTTACCTGTGCACCAAAACCGATACCCGAGCCAACGTGCGCACGTTGCTCAATCACTTTCTCAAGCCCTGCAAACGCACCACCACAGATAAACAGGATCTTAGAAGTATCGACTTGTAAGAATTCTTGCTGTGGATGCTTACGGCCACCTTGTGGTGGAACCGCGGCAACAGTGCCTTCAATCAACTTAAGCAGCGCTTGCTGTACACCCTCACCCGATACGTCACGGGTGATTGATGGATTGTCTGACTTACGGCTAATTTTATCGATTTCATCGATATAAACGATACCACGCTGCGCCTTCTCAACATCGTAGTCGCACTTTTGGAGCAACTTTTGAATGATGTTTTCAACGTCTTCACCCACATAACCCGCTTCAGTCAGCGTAGTAGCATCTGCCATAGTGAAAGGCACATTGAGTGAGCGCGCAAGGGTTTCAGCCAGTAGAGTTTTACCGCTACCCGTTGGACCGATAAGCAAAATATTACTCTTGCCCAGCTCGATGCCATCTTTAGGCGATGCATTTTTTAAACGCTTATAGTGGTTATACACTGCCACAGAAAGCACTTTTTTCGCTCTGTCTTGGCCAATAACATAATCGTCTAAATGTGCACGCAACTCATGTGGTGTCGGTAATTTATCGCTATCACGCTTTGGAGAGATTTCTTTAATCTCTTCACGAATGATGTCGTTACATAACTCAACACATTCGTCGCATACATACACTGATGGGCCAGCAATGAGTTTTCTGACTTCATGCTGGCTCTTTCCGCAAAAAGAGCAGTACAGCAATTTACCGCTGTCACCATTATTTTTGTTGTCGCCCATTAATTACCTCATTTGCAGTCTGCTCTACTGCCTGTCTTAAATTTGCTTAACTTTTACAAAGCATAGCTCAGTCAAAAGCAAAAATCAGCCGCGTTTCGTCATCACAGAGTCAACTAAGCCATATTCGACGGCTTGAGTTGCACTCATGAAGTTGTCACGATCGGTATCGCGTTCAATCACTTCGAGCGGTTGACCTGTGTGTTCAGCGAGCATTAGGTTAAGCTTATTTTTAATGCCTAAGATTTCTTTGGCATGAATAGCAATATCTGATGCTTGACCTTGGAAACCACCCAGCGGTTGATGGATCATCACGCGAGAGTTTGGTAAACAGTGACGCTTACCCTTCTCACCACCAGCTAACAAGAAAGCGCCCATACTAGCGGCTTGGCCGATACAGACAGTGCTAACATTCGGTTTGATAAACTGCATGGTATCATAAATCGCCATGCCTGCGGTGACAGAGCCACCAGGAGAGTTAATGTATAAAAAGATATCTTTATCTGGGCTTTCTGATTCTAAGAATAATAATTGCGCCACGATAAGGTTTGCCATGTGTTCTTCAACTTGACCGACCAAAAAGATAATCCGCTCTTTCAACAAACGAGAATAAATATCGTATGAGCGTTCACCCTTAGCAGTCTGTTCGATCACCATAGGCACTAAAGCACTTTGTATGTCTGACGCATTATGCATTATTCACTTCCCTAAATAAAAATGGCTCGCATGAGGAGCCTCATACGAGCCATTATAAATGGCGAACAGCTAATCAAGTCAAGCTTAGCTTATGCGCGACCGGTAGCCTTGTTCATAAATTCTTCAAAAGCGACTTGTTTTTCGGTCACTTTGGCAGATTTCAACAGTGCTTCAACCGCTTGCTCTTCTAAAGCAACGTTGCGCATGTTTTGCATCAGCTCTTTGTTGCTGTTGTAATAAGCAACAACTTCACTTGGATCTTCGTAGGCAGAAGCCATAGAAGCGATCAAGCCTTGTACGCGTTCATCTTCCGCTTTCAGTTCGTTAGTCTTGATGACTTCGCCTAATAGCAGACCGATTTTAACACGACGTGCAGCTTGTTCAGTGAACAATTCAGCTGGCAGTTCTGGCATGTTAGCTGATTGGCCGCCAAAACGTTGCATGGCTTGTTGACGCAGAACGTTAACTTCGCCATCGATCAATGCTTTTGGCAAAGTGATATCGTTGTTAGCTAACAGACCATTGATCACTTGCTCTTTCACGTTAGCTTTTAACGCTTGCTCAAGTTCACGGTTCATGTTTTTACGGATTTCAGTTTTAAGGGCTTCTAAGCCACCTTCACTGATACCGAACAGAGCAGCAAACTCATCGTTTACTTCTGGCAGGTTAGCCGCTTGCACTTCAGTCAGCGTAATCGCAAACTTAGCCGCTTTACCTTTCAGGTTTTCAGCGTGATATTCTTCAGGGAAGTTCACGTCGATAACAAATTCTTCGCCCGCTTTGTGACCTAAGATACCTGCTTCAAAACCAGGGATCATACGGCCGCTACCTAGTTGCAGTTCGAAATCATCAGCTTTGCCGCCTTCAAATTCTTCACCGTCAACTGAGCCAACAAAGTTCATTTTCACTTTGTCGCCATCAGCAGCTTCACGCTCAACAGCAGCGAAAGTCGCGTGTTGTTTACGTAAGGTTTCAATCATAGTGTCAACGTCAGCGTCAGTCACTTCCGCTTTTGGCTGTTCTACTTCGATTGCATCTAAGCCTTTCAGCTCAACTTCTGGATAGATTTCAAAGGTAGCGATAAATTCGAATTTTTCGCCATCAGTAGAACCAGGAACAAAAGTCGGTGCACCCGCTGGGTTTAACTTCTCAGCAATAATTGCTTCGATGAAGTTACGTTGCATCACTTCACCCATGATGTCTTGACGAATCGCTGCGCCGTAACGTTTGTTTATAACAGTAACAGGCACTTTACCAGGACGGAAACCTGGGATACGAGCACGCTTAGCTTCACGTTGTAAACTGTCTTTAACCAGCTTTTCAATTTGTTCAGCAGGAACAGAAATGGTCAGGCGACGCTCTAGGCCTTGGGTTGCTTCAACAGAAACTTGCATTGTTTTACCTCGAAATTTGTCTAACGTCCTTTGTAATAGCCGATTCATCAACTATTCAGGTATTCGTTTCTTGATCATTAAATTTGACTACAATGCCCACCACAACTGGCTTTAGGCACAGGTCGCTCATAGTTGATATCTATCAAGACGCGACATTATAGCCACCGTTTTCTGCAGAGTCGAGCCTCAACAGCCGAATCTGGGGTATAAAAAAAGCGACACAAGGTCGCTTTTTTTAATTTGTACTCAAAGTACTAAAATTGGGGTGACTGATGGGGCTCGAACCCACGACAACCGGAATCACAATCCGGGACTCTACCAACTGAGCTACAATCACCACTGAAACTGGTACGCCCGGCAGGATTCGAACCTGCGACCACCCGCTTAGAAGGCGGGTGCTCTATCCAACTGAGCTACGGGCGCATGGTTTACAGAATTTTCTGTATCCTAACCGATTTGGAAAGCATTTATGCTAACCCTATCATTTGCCTATTTTAGTTCAAATTATTTTTGAATTCATTGAAGCAAACGACAATAAAGTGGTCGGTGATAGAGGATTCGAACCTCTGACCCTCTGGTCCCAAACCAGATGCGCTACCGGACTGCGCTAATCACCGAAGGTCTTACATTTTACTTGGTATCAACTCAGAGGGTTCCCTCTGGCCCGCTCTCATCCAAAATCTGGATGCACTATCGGACTGCGCTAATCACCGAAGGTCTTATATGACAGTTTCAGCGCAAGATGAACACATCTGCCTGAGAACGGAGCGCATCTTATCCCCTCACTTTACACCCGTCAACGATTTTTTTTTCGTTCGACTCTAGGTGCTGAATTATCAGGCTAATCTGGTTTTTTTTATCCACTTGGCAACGGCTTTAACCATGACACAGTAGCTGTGCCCTGTTAAAATAGCCACGATTGCCAATCTCTGTGTTAACTACTGTTTTCACCATCGCCCATATAAAGGATATCCTACACCCATGACAGCCCAAATAATCGACGGCAAGGCGATTGCTCAATCCATCCGCACTAAGCTCAGCGAAAAAGTCACCGCCCGCAAAGAGGCTGGACAACGCGTACCGGGTTTAGCCGTAATATTAGTGGGAGCCGATCCGGCATCACAAGTTTATGTTGGCAGTAAACGTAAGGCTTGTGAAGAAGTTGGATTTATTTCTCGTTCATACGATTTAGAAACAAACTGCACTGAAGATGAATTACTCAACCTGATTGATAGTCTTAATGATGATCCGACAATTGATGGCATCTTAGTGCAACTGCCATTACCCGCGCATATCGAAGACTCAAAAGTCATCGAGCGTATCCGCCCAGATAAAGACGTCGATGGATTTCACCCGTACAACGTCGGCCGTTTAGCCCAGCGTATTCCGGTGCTGCGCTCTTGTACCCCAATGGGCATAATGACACTCATCAAATCCACCGGCGTTGATACCTATGGTTTAGATGCTGTTGTGGTTGGCGCATCGAATATTGTCGGCCGCCCAATGACCTTAGAGTTGCTGCTTGCTGGCTGCACCACCACTACTTGCCACCGCTTCACTAAGAATCTCGAACAAAAAATCCGTCAGGCAGATCTCGTGGTCGTTGCAGTGGGTAAACCCGGCTTTATTCCTGGCGAGTGGATCAAGCCTGGCGCGATTGTAATAGATGTGGGTATTAACCGTTTAGATAACGGCACCTTAGTCGGCGATGTGCAATATGACATTGCTGCGCAAAATGCCAGCTTTATCACTCCAGTCCCCGGCGGTGTCGGCCCGATGACGATTGCAAGCCTATTAGAAAACACCTTATATGCCGCCGAGCAGTATCATTACTAGGTTCTAGGTTCTAGGTTCTAGGTTCTAGGTTCTAGGTTCTAGGTTCTAGGTTCTAGGTTCTAGGTTCTAGGTTCTAGGTTCTAGGTTCTAGGTTCTAGGTTCTAGGTTCTAGGTTCTAGCAAGCATAAAAAAACCTGCATGATGCAGGTTTTTTATTTACTGAAGATTTTCTTGAATTAAAAATATAGCGAATAAGCTTATTTCTTACGCCAAGTGGTGCCACTTGGACCATCTTCAAGCACAACGCCCAAAATATCTAAACGATTACGCGCCACATCCGCAGCAGCCCAATCCTTTTCGGTACGAGCACGGTTACGCTCAACGATTAAGGCTTCGATTTCGGCCACTTCATCGTCACTACCGCCGCCTTGAAAGAAGGCCTCTGGCTCTTGGCTTAATAGACCTAACACATCCGCTAATTGCTTCAAGGTGACCGCTAATGCCGATGCCTGTGCCATACCGGTCAGTTTTAAACGATTGATCTCACGCACCATGTCAAAAAGGACTGAATAGGCTTCAGGTGTATTAAAGTCATCATCCATCGCCGCTTTAAATTTCGCGACAAACTCTTCTGCAGGCGCCGCAACGACAGTTAAGTCGACATCTTTAATCGCCGTATACAAACGCTCTAAAGCTGAGCGAGCTTGTTTCAAGTTATCTTCTGAATAGTTCAGTTGGCTACGATAATGGCCAGATAATAAGAAATAACGCACAGTTTCAGCATCATAGTGACCAAGTACATCGCGAATAGTGAAGAAGTTGCCTAAGGACTTAGACATCTTTTCACGGTCAACCATCACCATGCCAGTGTGCATCCAATAGTTGACGTATGGCGTGTCATGGGCACAGCAAGACTGAGCGATTTCATTCTCATGATGTGGGAACTGTAAGTCAGAGCCGCCGCCATGGATATCAAAATGCAAACCTAAATGTTTGCTGTTCATGGCCGAACATTCGATATGCCAGCCAGGACGACCCGGTCCCCATGGAGATTCCCACGTTGGTTCGCCAGGTTTAGACATTTTCCACAACACAAAATCCATTGGATTTTGCTTGGTTTCGTCCACTTCAACCCGAGCACCGGCTTGCAGTTGATCTAAATTCTGGCCCGATAAACGGCCATAATCAGGATATGAGGCCACGCTGAAAAGCACATCACCATCGCTCGCCACATAGGCATGACCACGGGCGAGTAATAACTCAACCATGTCGATGATTTCGGCAATATGAAGGGTCGCGCGCGGTTCAAAATCGGGACGCAACATATTTAAGGCATCGAAGTCTTGGTGCATTTCACCAATAAGACGCTCGGTTAAGGCTTCACAGCTTTCGTTATTCTCGTTAGCGCGCTTGATGATTTTGTCATCAACATCAGTAATATTGCGCTGAAAATTCACTTCATAACCCGCGTAACGCAGGTAGCGCACTATCATGTCGAAAGAAACAAAAGTACGGCCATGACCAATATGACAGAGATCGTATATGGTCACACCACACACGTACATCCCAATTTTCCCGGGATTAATTGGCTTAAATTCCTGTTTTTGGCGGGTAATACTGTTGTAAATCTTCAACATCGATATTCTCTTCAATGATACATTCAGGTGTAAAATCAAGGAGTCAGTCTATCACGGCCTGACAGGTTTTGAATACTGCACTTTGCGCGCAATCCGAGATAAGTTAGAATCGCGCCACTATTTACACTGAGTATGAAAACATGATCACATTACACACTAATTTGGGCGACATTAAACTGCAACTGAACGCTGAAAAAGCACCGCTAACAGTAGCAAACTTCATGAAATATGTTGACGAAGGTTTCTTCGACGGCACTATCTTCCACCGTGTGATAGACGGTTTCATGATCCAAGGTGGTGGCTTCAACGAAGACATGAGCCAAAAGCGTTGTAACGAGCCAGTGAAGAACGAAGCCAATAACGGTTTATCAAACCGTACTGGTACTGTCGCTATGGCGCGTACTTCAGATCCACATTCAGCTACTGCGCAGTTCTTCATTAACGTGAACGACAACACTTTCCTCGATTTTAAATCAGAAACCTCACAGGGCTGGGGCTACTGCGTATTCGGCGAAATCGTTGAAGGCATGGACATTATCGAAAAAATCAAGGCCGTTAGCACTGGCAACCGTGGTATGCATCAAGATGTGCCATTAGAAGCCATTGTGATTGAAAAAGTCAGCGTCGCGGCATAATACGGCGAATGCGAACTCTATTTATAGGCGATCTGCACCTGAGTGCAGATCGCCTTGATATCACCCAAGCGTTCACTCGCTTTCTCGACACTGAACTCGATGATGCTGACGCCCTTTATATCCTAGGCGATTTGTTTGAAGTCTGGGTTGGTGATGATATTGCCTTGCCTTTTGCCCTAGACATCGCCGAAAAACTCAAGCAAGTATCACAAAAGTTACCCGTGTATTTTATCCATGGCAACCGTGACTTCATGCTAGGCAAACAATTTGCGCGCGCCGCAGGCATGCAAATTTTACCCGAAGTCACTCGCCTCAATTTATACGGTGTCGACACTGTAATTTTGCACGGCGACAGCTTATGTACTTTAGATAAGGCCTACCAACGCTTTCGAAAACTGCGCAGTTTATCGCTGTCTCGTTGGCTGTATGGTTGTTTATCCAAGAAAACCCGTCAGGGCATTGCTGATAAAATTCGCAGCAAGAGCAAGAACAGCAATAAGCAAAAAAGCTACACTATCATGGATGTAGAGCCCAATGCGGTCGATGTGTTATTTGCCAAGACACACACTAAGCATATGATCCACGGTCATACCCACAGACCAGCCATTCATCAACTTGCTAATGGCTGTAAGCGTATAGTGGTTGGCGATTGGTATGAACAAGGCAGTGTGCTCAGTGTGAGCGCTGAAGGGATTAATTTACAGTCCTTACCCTTCGACCCTATGATGACCTAAAGGCATTGGCTTAAGTAGGCCTCATTTAGTGTTACTTAAGCTTAAATAGCTTAAATTTTTAGCTTTAATAGCTTGAAAATACTGTGATTAACGGTTTTTTAGAACCGTTAATCGTTTCAGCTATATGGACTTAACTCTACTCGTTTGGGGAAGCAAAACCGTTCAAATTAATTTAATAGAGGCGACCCACTGTGGAAACGAAACTCATCATCCTGCGCCAAAATCAACTCCGCTTCTAACTCGCCAAAGTACTTCACTCGCTCACTAATATCCTCAGGTGAAACCAACTGAGCTAACGCAAGATAATCTTGATAATGTCGCGCTTCAGAGCGCAGCAGTGACACATAAAACTTACTCAGCTCACCGTCTAAATAAGGCGCGAGTTTAGCGAAGCGCTCGCACGAGCGAGCCTCAATATATGCCCCTACAATCAACTTATCCCGCAAAATATCTTTCTCATGGGTTGTCACATGACTCATCATGCCCTTGGCATAACGACCCGCGCGAATATTGCGGTAATCAATACTGCGCTTGTGCATTAAATCCAATACTTGTTCAAAATGATGAAACTCTTCTTTAATCAAGCGGATTAAAGGTGAAACTAAATTCGCAGCAAACTTAAAGTTGGGCTTAGGTATAAGGTCAGTTACCAACTCATTCTTTTTCACATCACGGGCTAAAAAACTTTCCACATCATGTTCTTGCGAATAAATAAACTCTTCATAGGGTTTAGCCCACGCCAACAGAGCTCGACCACTGTCTTTATCTAACGCATATTTTCGTAGCAAAAAAATCGCTGTCTGAGCGGCTTTTAACTCACAGTTACAATGGTCGATCAGCAACTCATCCAAGGAATCTGATTTTATCGCGACATCAATCCAAGTTTGCGGTGTTTCACAGTGAAGAAATGCGTGGATGGGGGCAAGAAGTTGCAGCATGGACTCACTCAATATCATTCTGAATATCGCCCTATTTTACGCATATTTACTCATAAGCTATAGCATTAGGCTTAAGTAAACTTGACGCGCTGAACTTTTTGTTCAATAAATAATCTACACTCTAAAGAACTGAGATCCTGATCACACAGCCTCTCACTTCTCTATGTGTAACCAATCGATGGATAAAGAGACAGGACACCATTTTAACCTCGATTGTAGAGCTGTTATCAGCTCGTCTGACGTTTGGCGAGCCATTCATCAATGCTGAACAAGGATAATTATAATGATACTGAATCACTTAATGGGGCTATACACTCATCCAAAACAAGAGTGGCAAACAATTGAAAAAAACCATGAGGCACTGAAAAGTAGCTTAAGCCATGTAGTACTTATCGCCTTAATTCCGGCGGTGTGCAGCTATATAGCTACAGCTTACATTGGCTGGAATCCTGGCGCTGGCGATCCTATTTACCTTACACCACAAAGTGCCCTGTTTATGTCCGCAGGCATGTATTTAGGCCTAATTGCAGGCGTATTCGCCCTTGCCTATTTAGCCTATTGGATGGCAAAAACCTTCGATGCTAACCCAACTTACACCCAAGCATTAGAGCTCGCGTCCTACACTGCAACCCCGTTGTTTATGGTCGGTTTAGCCGCATTATATCCAGTGCTATGGTTTATCATGATAGTGGGGTTGATTGGTTTAGCCTACTCAGTGTATTTGCTGTACGCGGGGGTGCCTATCATTATGAATATCCCTGAAGAGAAAGGTTTTATCTACGCCAGCTCTATGGTGACAGCAGGCTTAGTACTCTTGGTGGGGCTAATGGCAACTAGTGTCATTTTATGGAGCTTAGGCTTTGGTCCTATGTACCAATAACCATTTTAATTCATCACAAATTTAATCAACAGCAACTCAAGCTCTGCGTCGCAATTGATTTGTAGCAGAAAATAAAAAAGAAGGCCGTAAAGGCCTTCTTTTTTGGGTTTAATTAACGCTCTGAGCGAGTTAGCAGATCTGTTTGACTCATTCAGTCAAACAGCTCCACTTAAGCAAAATCACTCGAAAGAATCACGCAGCGCTACGGTTAAGTTAAACACTAAATTATCCGGCGATGAATCTTTGCTGTCAGCGCAGAAATAGCCTTCACGCTCAAACTGATAGGCTTGTTCCGCAGGTGCATTCAATAGGCTTGCTTCAGCAAAACCGTGCACAACCACTAATGATTCAGGGTTCAACACTTCATCCACAGTCTCTGCCGCAGCAGGATTAGGATCGGTAAATAAACGCTGATAGAGACGGAATTCAGCAGGCTTGGCAGTAGATGCCTCAACCCAATGGATCACGCCTTTGACTTTACGGCCATCTGCAGGGTTTTTACCTAAAGTTTCAGGATCATAAGTACAGTAAACCGTCGTGATATTACCTTCGCTGTCTTTGTCACAACGTTCAGCTTTAATCACATAGGCATTACGTAAACGCACTTCTTTGCCTGTAACTAAGCGTTTGTATTGTTTGTTGGCTTCTTCTTTAAAGTCAGCCACATCGATCAATATTTCTCGGCCAAAGGCTAATTCACGCGTCCCCATGCTCTCATCATTTGGATGAGCGGCCGCTTGAATGTACTCAAGTTCACCTTCAGCATAGTTTTCAATGATGACTTTCAATGGACGCAATACGGCCATCGCACGCGGTGCATGTTCGTTCAATTCTTCACGAATACACGCATCTAACATGCCGACTTCAATCATATTCTCTTGCTTAGTCACGCCGATACGTTGACAGAACTCGCGAATTGACGCCGGTGTATAACCACGGCGACGTAAGCCTGCAATCGTTGGCATACGTGGGTCATCCCAACCTGACACGAGTTTACGGGTCACAAGGTCATTCAGCTTACGTTTAGACATCAAGGTATATTCGAGATTTAAGCGTGAAAACTCGTATTGACGAGTACGATTCGGCGCTTGAAAATCATTCAAATTATCCAACACCCAGTCGTATAAACGACGGTTGTCTTGGAACTCTAATGTACATAAAGAGTGGGTAATATGTTCTAACGCATCAGAAATACAGTGCGTGAAGTCGTACATAGGGTAAATGCACCACTTGTCACCTGTTTGATGATGATGGGCAAAACGAATACGGTAGATGATAGGATCGCGCATACACATGAATGGCGATGCCATATCAATTTTGGCACGCAATGCGCACTCGCCTTCTTTAAAACCACCGTCGCGCATCTTAGCGAATAAGGCGAGGTTTTCTTCGACTGATGTGTCGCGAAAAGGACTGTTTTTACCTGGCTCTTTTAACGTACCACGGTATTCACGGGTTTCATCTGCATTCAAAAAACACACATAAGCCAAACCTTTATTAATCAGTTCAACCGCATATTGATGTAACTGATCAAAATAGTTTGATGAATAGCGAACATCGCCATCCCACTGGAATCCAAGCCAACGCACATCTGCCTGAATAGAATTCACATAATCAATGTCTTCTTTTTCAGGATTAGTATCGTCAAAACGTAAATTACACAGACCGTTATAGTCTCGCGCTATCCCAAAATTTAAGCAGATAGATTTAGCATGACCAATATGAAGATAGCCATTCGGTTCCGGCGGGAAACGAGTCTGTACACTCGTGTGCTTACCGCTTTGTAAATCTTCATCTATGATATTACGAATAAAGTTACTCGGACGTACTTCAGTGTCCACATGACTCATGGAATTCCTCTTTGCGAACAATGGCAATTTTAAGAAAACCAGCATGATCCTACAGATCACCACTAGTTACAATGCCTAGGGTTAAAAACTCTGGTTTTTGACTGTTTGGGGTTATAACCGCGATAGTAAAACAATAAAAGCAGCCATGAAAGCTGCTTTTATCTTTGACCTAACTAAGCTGACATTTATTATTCAGTCACGCCGACTCAGTAAATCTTACTCAGTGATAATGCGGATCCCAGGAATAATCTGCTGGCTTCTTTTACCCTTACGTTTCAACCACAGATAAAAAGCGGCTAATGCAAACAAGAAGAAACCAATCCACAGACTTGATTGAACTGGGTGCTGCGTAAAGGTAGCGGCTTGATAAACTACCGTTGCAGAACCATAAGCCAGTGAGAAAGTCCACGTTGCCGCGAACGTCGCCCACCGAGAACCAAACTCATGCACTAAGGCGCCCATTGCCGCAACACAAGGAGTATAAAGTAAGATAAACAGCAAATAGGAGAAAGCCGCAACTTTACCACTAAAACCTGCTTGTAAAGCACCGAAAGTCGATGTCGCAACACCTTGTTCTTCAGCAACGGTTTCTTTATTGGTTAAATCACCGACCGACAGTTTAAGCGGATCTTCAAGATCTAAACCAAACAAGTTAGTTGGAATCGTTGCCAGAGCCGCATTAAAGCTTTCACTCAATGGTGCAAGTTCTTCATCTGTCGGCGCCGCGCTGCTGTATAGACTGTTTAAGGTACCAACAACCGCTTCTTTGGCGAAAATACCCGTGATAATACCGACGGTTGCAGGCCAGTTATCCTGCTCTATGCCCATAGGCGAGAAGATAGGCGTGATTTTTTGACTCGCGACACTTAGGAGTGATGCTTGGCTATCTTCATGGCCAAATGTGCCATCAACACCAATAGCATTAATGAAGTTCAATAAGGTCACGACCAGAACAATCGTTTTACCTGCGCCTAAAATAAAACTCTTAGTGCGTTTACCTGTACGAACCATAACAGCTTTCAGCTTAGGTAGTTCATAACTTGGTAGCTCCATCACCACTGCACTACTGCTGCCGGGTAATAAAGTGCTTCTGAGTAATAAACCCGTACCGATAGCGGCAAAGATACCAATAATATACAGCAAGAAGACTAAATTCTGACCTGAATCGGGGAAGAAAGCCGCCGCAAATAGTGCATAAACAGGAAGACGTGCACCACAGGACATAAATGGTGCCATCATCCCTGTCACAATACGCTCACGCTCACTGCCTAAGGTTCGCGTAGCCATAATTGCAGGCACTGAACAACCAAAACCGACAATCATAGGAACGAATGCTTTACCAGGCAGGCCAATACGACGCATTAAACCGTCAACCACAAATGCAGCGCGCGCCATGTAGCCAGAACTTTCGAGGATCGACAAACCGAGGAAAAGCGCCGCAATAACAGGAATAAAGGTTGATACGGTTTGAATGCCTTGGCCGACACCGCCCGCTAAGATAGTGACTAACCAAGCTGGAGAGCCCATGCTCGTCAAGAATGAACCGAAGTGATCGACAAACAATGCGCCAGCAAAAACATCAAAGAAATCAATAAAAGCACTGCCAATATTAATGCTGAACATAAACATCAAATACATCACAAACAAGAACACAGGAATGCCAAGCACAGGATGTAAAACGAGTTTATCTAATTTGTCACTGAGGGTGAGGAACCCTGACTCTTTCACTGATCCTTGAAAAACTTGTTCAACGAAATTAAAGCGCGTGGTCGCCACCATCACTTCAATATCATGGCCTTGCTGAGCGATAATCTGAGTACAGGAATTCACTTCATCCTGCAGTTCAGCATTTTTACAGCTACCACAACCTGAACCATTACCTAGCATAGCCAAAGCACGGCCGCGACTTAATTGGGCATCTTTGCTGCAGAGTAACTGCACGCCCGCTTCAATTTGTTCATCATAATGAAGCACTAATGGGGCTTCTGAGACTCGGCCTTGAAGTAAATCGAGTACCTGTGCCTGCACTTTAGCGACATCGGCAGGATCTCGCGAACACACGCCAATCACAGGGCATCCCAGCTCTTGGCTCATTTTCTTTAAATCGACTTTAATCCCACGTTTGACAGCCGAATCAATTTTATTCAGCACCACTACCATAGGGATAGCGAGTTCACGCAATTGGGCCGTGAGATATAAGTGACGTTCGATATTAGTGGCATCGACTAAATTGATAATGCCATCGACACGTTGCTCGGCAAGGTATTGCTGCGCAATTTGCTCATCAAGTGAACAATCGCAACTATTGCCCGCAGGGAGAAGGTCGTAAATACCCGGTAAGTCTGTCAGATAGACGTCAGCACCGTTTAAGGTGAAATGACCAGTCTTTTTTTCGACCGTAACACCAGACCAGTTACCCACTTGCTGATTTGCGCCTGTTAGCGCGTTAAAGAGTGTAGATTTACCCGCGTTAGGGTTTCCTACTGTGACGCAATGAAACTGCTTAGCCATTCGTCTTTTCCACCTCAATGATGTCTGCCAAATCTCTGCGCATACAAAGTTTACTACCACGAATATCCAGTTCGAGACCAGAGCCCATAGGTGCGTATCGGATCAATAAAAAACGCGTATTTGGCGTGATTCCCATGGACAACAACTTGCGCTTCACGGTTTGTGGCAGCGCCAAACGCCCCACTTCAGAAATAAGACCGCGATCGCCGGGACTGAGTTCGCTTAACTTCATTATGTATTCCACCTTGCAACAGGTTCAGCTCGAAAAACTGCGCCCATTGTAACCGAGCGATGACACTAATAACTTTACCTAGATCAAGATTTTTGATTGGTAACGATAATAGTTTTCAATTGTGTTGGGTATTATGTGATAAAAATTCCAATGAATAAACGACCAACCGAAAATAAAAATCTGCACCTTTGCATTAGTGACTATGAAGCGATGCACAGAAGTCAAAACGCTGTAAACAAATCCCACCCGAAGCAAGTGTGATCAAAATCACACTTAATCTATATCGCCTGTAAAATCATCCCTCTTTACAGTGAAAAGACCCCGCAATGTTAAGCACGTGTCACACACTTGTTCTAATATTAACCGAGCTCAATAAGCTAAATTAGCAATGTCGAAAGCGTAAAAATAACAAATATAAATGCACTCGGGAAAACATAACCATGGAAATAGGGCTAAAGTTCAGAAGCATAGCTAAGGCTATGCTATGTATTTTGTTATCAATCGCGAGCGTTTCGGCCTCAGCGACCCCTTGGGATGACAAAAAACCAGAAGAAGTTGTTGCGACATTAGACAAAAAATTCGCCGAAGGTAAGTATTCCGCTAAAGGCGCTGATACTTGCCTGATGTGCCACAAAAAAAGTGCCGTGGTGATGGCGATATTTGAGGGGGTTCATGGCAACCCCAATGTGAAAGATTCACCCATGGCCGATTTGCAGTGCGAAGCCTGCCACGGCCCGTTAGGGAATCATAATAAAGGTGGCAAAGAGCCGATGATCACCTTTGGCGCAAACTCCCCTGTTCCCGCGCAAAAGCAAAACAGTGTCTGTATGAGTTGCCACAATGACAGTCAACGTACCGCATGGAAAGGCAATCACCACGATAACGCCGATGTCGCCTGTAGCAGCTGCCATCAAGTGCATACCGCAAAAGATCCTATCAGCGATAAAGCCAATGAAGTCACCATTTGTACCCAGTGCCATACCCAACAAAAAGCCGATATGCACAAGCGCTCGGCGCATCCATTACAGTGGCAACAAATGGTGTGCAGTGACTGCCATAATCCCCACGGCAGTTTAAACGATTCAAGCTTGAAGCAAATGAGTGTTAATGAAAATTGCTATAGCTGTCATGCCGAAAAACGCGGCCCTAAACTATGGGAACATGCCCCCGTCACCGACAACTGCGCTAATTGCCATAATCCCCACGGCAGCGTGAACGAAGCCATGCTGATCAGCAAACCGCCACAACTGTGTCAGCAGTGCCACGCTTCGGATGGCCATAGCAGTAATGCCTATTTTGGCAATCAAACCAATGCCTTCACTTCAAGTAACTCCTGTATGAATTGCCACGGGCAAGTGCATGGTTCTAACCATCCTTCTGGCAAATTACTGCAGAGATAACAAGGGAATGATCATGCGAACAGCTAAAATGTCTCACCCTAGCGCTTATTTCTCCCTCACTTTGCTGGCTTGGGCGATAAGCGGTGTTTTGACTCAAGCACACGCCGAAGGTTATGAGCTGCAAGAAGCGAATCGAAGTAGCATAAAGACAGAGGCATGGAGCTGTAAGCAATGCCAACCTAAGACAGGGTATATTGGCAATGTCAGTGCCAGCCTCGCTTACAACGATAGTGAGGACAGCCGTTTCGGTAACCGCACAGGGACAGATAACGAGGGTCTCGTTGGCGCCGTCGGTGCGGATATGATGTACAAAACACCGTCGGGTTATCAAACCGAGCTGGTCGCGGATAAGTTAGGTTTTGATGCGGGCTCTGCCATGCTCACAACGGGAAGGCTGGGAAACTATCAAATCAACTTGGGTTATAGAGGCTTAGCAAACTATAACCATAATCAACTCAAAAGCCCCTATACCTCAGCGCAAGATAAAATGTTATTGCCCGATAACTGGATAACAGGCGGCACAACGCAATCTATGCTTATGTTACAGAGCAGCCTTGTTAGCCAAGATTTAAGTATTCAACGTGATCGCTTTAGTATCGGTGGTTACTACGCTGGCAAAATATCACCTGAAGGTGACAATAACAGTCACTACAAAGCCTCGCTAAACTATCAGCATGAAGACCGCAGCGGCGCCAAAAAGACCAGCGCCAATATACTCACCAATAGCGTTATGCTAGCCCAACCAATTGATGACAGTACTGATGAAGTCGATGCGAGAATTTATTTTAACGGTTCAGGCTGGCAAGCAGGCATCAATAGCCAAATCAGCCAATATAAAAATGATCACCAAGCCATGCTGTGGCAATCAGCCTACACGCCCACCTTTGGTGCAGCATACCTAGGTCAGAATGCGGTCGACCCCGACAATAAAGCCTACAGAGTTGCCGCAGAAGCCTCAGGGGGGGCAAATGGTCAAAATGTATTGATGCACGCAGGCTTTAGCCGCATGACCCAAGATGACACCTTTATTCCTGCCACCATCAATGGCCCATCGCCCGTCCTGCCTGCGGATACCTTAAATGGCCAAGTCGATATTGTAGAGATGGACCTTAAATATTCAGGACGGATCAGCCAAGATTTAAGCATGCAGGCAAGTTACAACTATCAAGACAGAGATAACAAAACGGCTCAATTAGACTTTCCGCAGATCGTCACCGACAGTATTAATCAAGGCACAGCCCAAAATAGCCTTTATGATAAGCGCACCAAAAAACTCGAACTTAAAAGCAAATACCGTTTTACCTCAGCGGCTTATGCCGAAGCGGGTTACAGCCATAATGAAAACGATTATGCCGAACTCGACCGCCAATCCGTCGACGAGTCCGGCGTGTTTGCTAAACTAAGTTATCGCTATTCGCCCGCATGGTCAGCTTGGTTGAAAGGAGAAGCACTAGAGCGAGATGGCAGTGAATATCATCCCGTCGCAACCACTCAAAGTTCAAGTAATCCTTGGCTACGTAAATCCTACCTTGCCGATAGA
The DNA here is from genome assembly GCF_025653365.1 of Shewanella sp. SW32. Classification (NCBI taxonomy): domain Bacteria; kingdom Pseudomonadati; phylum Pseudomonadota; class Gammaproteobacteria; order Alteromonadales; family Shewanellaceae; genus Shewanella; species Shewanella sp. SW32. Next base: position 125,422 of record NZ_JAKKSJ010000013.1, read on the forward strand.
AAAAGGCAGAAAGTCACCTTACACACGGATTATCAGAGCGATATTGGTCTATCTCTTGGTGCCAGCTTACACAGCATTAATGACGACTATCATCATACCTTCGTTGGTCTAACTCAGGTGTCCTATCTCGGTTACGACTTGTCAGCCCAATATGTGCTGAGCAGTGACCTCAATTTAACCGCCTTTGTTAACCAAGATTGGCGCGATTCAGACCAAGCGGGCAGTAATTCCTTCTCGACACCCGATTGGTACAGCACTGCCGAGGAAAAATCGACCTTGATTGGTGCAGGGCTTAGTTATCAAAACCTGTTCGATCATCACCTCGATATTGGTTTGGATTACAGCTATTCCGACGGACAGAGTGATACAGAAGTGACCTACGGCATCACCAGTCCCTATGGCGATTTTTACGCCCGCAAACACAATATTAATGCCTACGCCAAATATAAGTTTGCCGACAGTATGTCGCTGCGCGTCGATTGGTTATTCGAAAAATATCAAGATGCTAATTGGCAAAACCAAGGCACAAGCTGGGACACGATCCCCAACGTCCTCAGTTTTGGTGATATGGGCCACGACTACAACGCTCACTACTTAGGCTTGACCTTAAGCTACCAAATGTAACTTAGGCACTGACAGCGCATTCCAAGGATAGAAATATGAACAAGTTTGCAAAAATTCGCACTCAATTCAGTCTTATGCTGGCGTTAGTCTCGCTATTAAGCGCCTGTGGCGGTGATAACGGCCAAGATGGTAATCCCGGTGAGCCTGCGAAACCGCCTGCATTAACGATAACTAGCCTTAACATCATGGTCGATAAAGTCGCGATGACAGATGGCATTGCTCAAGTGGATTTTCAAGTAAGCAATCAAGATGATGAAGCCGTGATTGGTATCCCATCGGCGACATTTATTGCCGCGCAGCTTCTCCCCCAAGGTTATACAGGCGCGGGGAATAGCAGTGAATGGCAGCACTTTACCGCTGAAACCTGCGCGGCAACTTGTCCAGGCAGTCTCACAGATCATAAAAACGGTCACTACAGTTATACCTTCAGCGCCGCATTTAATGGCATGAATGGAGTGACGTTTATGCCCGAAGCGACCCAAAGAATGGTGGTCAAAATTGGCGGCGATAAACTTGCCGATAACACGCCCTTACCTATAACCAATCAGCATTATGACTGGCAATCTTCAGGTAGTAATGTCGCTTACACCCGCAACTTAGTCACAATAGAGACCTGTAATAGTTGCCACAGTAATCTTGCTTTCCATGGCAGTAGATATAATCAAATCGAAACCTGCGTCACCTGCCATAACAGCAAAAAAGTCAGTAACCCTGCGGATATTTTCCCACAAATGATCCACAGCAAACATTTAACCGGCTTCCCGCAACCCATTAGTGACTGCCAAACCTGTCACGTCGATAAGGCTGAGTTAACCGAACAGCAAAACTGGCGCAGAGTCCCGACCATGCAAGCCTGTGGTGCCTGTCATACACAGATCAATTTCCCCGCAGGCGAAGGACACCCAGTGCAAACAGATAACAGTAACTGCGTGGCGTGTCATAATGCCGACTGGACCGCAAGCGTACACAGTGATGAAGCTAAAACTGCGGCATTGATGCAATTTAGCCCAAGTATCACCAGCGCCAGTATGGATGCCAATGGTACGGTCACTGTTGCGGTTAAGCTGATGAATCCAGCCACAGGAACTGTGTATAGCGAAAGTGCCGATAAACTAAAATTTATCAATGATTTAAGGGTATATGCCAACTGGGGAACCAGTTTTGATTATGCGACCCGTTCAGCTCGCTCGATTAAACTGCCGGAATCCACACCCATATCAGGCTCTAATGGCATTTATATCTATACGATAGCGGGCCTTACTGTGCCAGCAGGCACTGAAACGGATCATGGCGGACTTGCGATTCAAGGCAGAGTCTGTGCCAAAGATAAAGTACTGGTTGATTGCACGACTGAACTGGCGGAAGTGTTAGTGATTAAATCCAGCCACAGTTATTTTGATATGGCAGCATTGAGCAATGAAGGTCGCCGTAGCGTTGTGAGCAATGCAAGCTGCGGTAATTGCCATGGTGATCAAAAACTGAATATTCACGGCTCACGTAACGATCTCGATGGTCAATGCCAGCTATGCCATAACGCCAATATGCTGGCCGATGCGACGGCAGCCAATCCTTCAATCACGTCATTTGACTTTAAGCAGCTGATCCACGGTATTCACACCAGTCAATTCACGGGGTTTGAAAGCCTAAACTACCCAGGAAAAATCGGTAACTGTGCCCAATGTCACGTTAACGATACTGCGGGGATTTCTACCGTCGCCCTCCCCTTAAATTCAGCGGTACAACCCCTTGCCCTCGATAACGGCACTTTTACCAGCCCAATTGCCGCTGTGTGTAGCAACTGCCATTCAGATACCAGCACTCATAACCACATGGCTCAGCAAGGTGCTGTTTTTGCAGGTACAAAATCCGATGCAACCGCAGGAACTGAAACCTGTGCTTTCTGTCATGGACAGGGCGGAGTCGCGGACGTGTTGAAAGTGCATCCAATAAACTAACCCTATGATGCTGGCCTAAAAAGGCCAGCAACTGCAGATATAAAAGGAACTCATACGATGCAGTCATCTACTCCTAAAGAAATAGTCAGATCTCAGTCACATTACCCGCCTAAAGTGACTGATAAATACCAGTGACTTAGTTAGCCTTACAGATGGAAAACTAATTCCACACATCTTATGCGGGTAATGAGATTTATTCTTATTTGCCAGGCGTTTGATGATGATTACAACTATTGCAGGGAAATATCATGATGAAACGGTTCAATTTCAATACCGCAACAAAAGCGATGTTGGGTGCCGGTTTACTCTCTCTACTACTCGCCGGTTGCGGTGGTAGTGACGGTAAAGATGGTGAAGACGGAAAACCGGGTCCGGTAGGCTTAGACATAAGTCAAGCCACCACACTCAAAGCCACACTTGAAGATGTAAAAATTGACAACGGCACTGTCAGCGTAGACATAGTACTAACGAATGCGAATGGCGTACCTGTGACGGGCCTAGAGCAATACGCTCAAATCAATGCTATCGGATTGGGTATTGCAAAACTTACCCCTGAAAGTGGCAAAGGTTACAAAACACCTCAATGGGTCAGCTATATCAACTCAGTGAAAGCAGCTGATCCTGCACGCAGTCTTGCAAATTATAGCTATACCGATGGTAAAGATAGCGCTGGCAATCCTATTACTAAAGAAGTGAAATTTACACCTGGTGATGCTATTCAAGCGAACATCGAATCTAGTTGTAAAACCACTTGTTTAACAGTGGTTGATAGTGGCGTTTACCGCTATACCTTCCAAACCAATTTAAGTACTTTGCCCGCTATTGAAGGTCTCGATTTAACCTACGACCCAACATTAATACATCGCATTACTTTAGAACTTCAAACCGATGGCAGTAAAGATGCCAAGTTAGTCAACAGCCATATCGACTTCTTACCAAGCGATAACTTTAGAGTAGCTAAAGAGACGGAAACGCGTACGGTTGTCGATTTAGAAGCGAACTGTATCAAGTGTCACAGCACAAATTATAGCGATACATCTTCTACTGCTAAGCCATTAGCACTACATGGCGGAAGACGGATCGGAATAGCAAACTGTCAAGTTTGTCATACCAGCTACAGTAAAGATCCAGAAACTGGATCACCTTTGGATATGGGCGCCATGGTTCATGCCATTCACAAAGGTACTTACGCTATGGTGGGTTACAGCGGAACGGCTTATGACTTTAGCGGTACTATGGCTAAAGCTGCGGCTGAAAGTGGCTACCCACAATACCGTGAAGGTAAAGACGTTTCTGAACGAGTCACTCTGCCAGTCTCTATCGGGAACTGCCAGTCTTGCCATAGCACAGATGACAAAGGACCCGTTGATGCCGCGAGCTTTAAACATCACAAAGGTTTAGCCTGCGCATCTTGTCACATGTCAGGTTTTAATCCAGTAGATAACAGCGAATGGTTAACGCCACCTGAAGGTCAAAAAGACCGTGGTTTCGTTGGTAACTATTTCCATTACTATGCAACACCTGAAATTGACGGTATTCCAGGTGCAAACCTAGTCAATGTATTCCAAACTGGTGGTTGTGCTTCTTGTCACGCCGAACAAGGTGAAGAAGGCAGCGCTAAATATCACTTAGCAAAAGCTAATGCCACTAAGTTACTGCGAACTGAATATGCCTATAAGTTAGAAAATGGCACATTTGATGTGGCTAAAGGAGAGTTAACATTCACAGTCGATTGGCACAGTGATGTTGCTCCACATCAAGATCCTAAAGTGAAAGAGTTTTGGGTCAGCTTAACGGCATTCAATGGCACTGAATACACCATGGGCCCACGTCCATCTAATGGTACTTTAGGTCGTAGCGAAAACCGTATTTCTGTAAATTTGGCCAAAGTTGAGACTAACGCTAACTTAACAGCGGTACCAAATGGCTCAAAAGTAACATACACATTAACAGGCATTAAAGCTGTTATTGGCACAAGTTCTGTTCCATACAAACAAATTGTTAGTATTGGTAAAGGCTTCATGGACGGCAAATTGCTGATCTGTGCAAACTCTGCAGAACTCGATCCAACGATGGATGCTGCGATTGATTGTAGTAACACTGAAGCACCAATCTACGAAGTGATTGTTGGCAGTAATAAAGCTTCATTCTCTGCCGATGCAAGTAATGTTACCGCACGTAGCATAGTCGTCTCTGAAGCAAAATGTGCTAACTGTCATGGTGAGAAAGCTGACTTTTCAGCCTCTCATGCGCTGACCCATGCGGCAGACAAGCCTGATAACAGCTGTGGTACTTGTCACTCTGCTGTACCTAATACCGCGGTAGCTTTAGCCGATGGTAGTTGTGTGGCTTGTCACAATGGCGCTCCTGCTCACAGTAAAAAGCCATTTGAACGTGGTTTTGACTTTAAAGTCATGATCCACCAAATTCACGCTGATACTCGCAGTGTTCGCCGTTTAACAACAGATGCAGCAACCTTCCCTGAAAACCCAGCGAACTGCGCGGCTTGTCATGATAAAGGTCAACTTAGCTTAGCTACACTAGGCAATAAACCTGCGTTCTTAGCAAGTACTGGTGAATACTCACCAACCGTTGCAGCTTGTGCATCTTGCCATGCAACGACCGCAACTGACAGCGCAGTGATAGGCCACTTCGAAACCAATGGTGGTGTATATAACGCTGCTGCTGGCACTTACACTCCTGGTAGCGAAACCTGTGCGACCTGCCATGGTGAAGGTAAATCATTTGGTGTGGATAAAGTTCACCCAGTGAAATACTAATATGGAACCGAGTAACGAATCGCAAATCAGTCGTTACTCACATTAAATTCAGCAAAATCCCCCGCAGTGCGCTGTCTCTTCTACACAAATCCCTCGGTTTGCCCCGAGGGATTTTTTTGAACCATTTTCAATTACCCTGATCTGATCCTGACCTTTTGTTTCAGATACCACATACCATGTTTTTAAGTGAACCATCACTCTGGGCACAAAGCATTTTTCAGCGCGCACAATTAGGGGATGTACGAAGGACCAAACGGCTTGTACAGTTGGCGGCTCAACTTGCAGCTCATACAGGACAATCTATCGTGCAATCCCTTTCA